>NZ_JBHNPP010000016.1:0-132701 GCF_042436695.1 Flavobacterium sp. HJSW_4 | reverse complement strand
TTGCTGTTCCGGCCGGAATAGCAATGCTGATTGGACTAGATGGTAAAGTTGCATCTGTAACAGCAACAAAATTATTTGTCGGACTGGCATTCCAAGTAATACTATAGGTAGTTGGTGCATTCGTTACAGCACTATATGGCAATGTTGCGCTTTGCCCAATTGAACTTGTACATACTGCAGTAGCTACTCCTAATGTTATTGTTGGTAATGGATTTACTGTTACTGTAAAATTATTTGCCGTTGAAACGCATCCATTTGCATTACTTACTGTTAATGTTCCTGTGTATGTTCCTGCAGCAGTACCAGCAGGAACTGCAATACTGATTGGAGTAGATGTTAATGCAGCATTTGTAACTGCTAAAAAACTATTTGTCGGACTGGCATTCCAAGTGATGCTATAGTTCGTTGGAGAATTTGACGTAGCATTATAACTCAGATTGGCCGTTTGCGCTGAAGGACTAAAACAAACTGGCGTGGTTGTACCAAGTGTAATAGTCGGCAATGGATTTACAGTAATTGTAAAATTGTTTGCCGTTGAGACGCACCCGTTTGCATTACTTACCGTTAAAGTTCCTGTATATGTTCCTGCCGCTGTATTAGCCGGTATCGGAATAGTAATCGGACTAGCGGATAATGTTGCATTCGAAACTGGAGCAAAAGTATTTGTCGGACTCGCATTCCAAGTGATGCTATAAGTAGTAGGTGCATTCGTTACAGCACTATAAGGCAATGTCGTACTTTGCGGATTTGAACTTGTACATACCGCGGTGGTCGCGCCTAATGTTATTGTCGGCAATGGATTTACAGTAACCGTAAAATTATTTGCCGTTGAAACGCACCCGTTTGCATTACTTACCGTTAAAGTTCCTGTATAAGTTCCTGCCGCTGTATTGGCCGGTATCGGAATAGTAATCGGACTAGCGGATAATGTTGCATTCGAAACTGGAGCAAAAGTATTTGTCGGACTCGCATTCCAAGTGATGCTATAAGTAGTAGGTGCATTCGTTACAGCACTATAAGGCAATGTCGTACTTTGCGGATTTGAACTTGTACATACCGCCGTAGTCGCGCCTAATGTTATTGTCGGCAATGGATTTACAGTAACCGTAAAATTATTTGCCGTTGAAAAGCACCCGTTTGCATTTCTTACCGTTAAGGTTCCTGTGTATGTTCCTGCCGCTGTATTGGCCGGTATTGGAATAGTAATCGGACTAGCGGGTAATGTTGCATTTGAAACTGGTGCAAAAGTATTTGTCGGACTGGCATTCCAAGTAATGCTATAAGTAGTTGGCGTATTCGTTACAGCTGTATAAGGCAATGTTGTGCTCTGTGCAACTGAACTTGTACATACTGCGGTAGTTGCGCCTAATGTTATTGTCGGCAATGGATTTACAGTAACCGTAAAATTATTTGCCGTTGATACGCATCCGTTTGCATTACTTACCGTTAAGGTTCCTGTATATGTTCCTGCCGCTGTATTAGCCGGTATCGGAATAGTAATCGGACTAGCTGGCAAGCTTACGTTTGAAACTGGTGCAAAAGTATTTGTCGGACTCGCATTCCAAGTGATGCTATAAGTAGTTGGCGCATTGGTTACAGCCGTATAAGGCAATGTCGTGCTCTGCGCAACTGAGCTTGTACATACTGCGGTGGTCGCGCCTAATGTTATTGTCGGCAATGGATTTACGGTAACCGTAAAATTATTTGCCGTTGAAACGCATCCGTTTGCATTACTTACCGTTAAAGTTCCTGTGTATGTTCCTGCCGCTGTATTAGCCGGTATCGGAATAGTAATCGGACTAGCTGGCAAGCTTACATTCGAAACTGGGGCAAAAGTATTTGTCGGACTCGCATTCCAAGTGATGCTATAAGTAGTAGGCGCATTCGTTACAGCCGTATAAGGCAATGTCGTGCTTTGCGCAACTGAGCTTGTACATACTGCGGTGGTCGCGCCTAATGTTATTGACGGTAATGGATTTACAGTAACCGTAAAATTATTTGCCGTTGAAATACATCCGTTTGCATTACTTACCGTCAAAGTTCCTGTATATGTTCCTGCCGCTGTATTAGCCGGTATCGGAATAGTAATCGGACTAGCTGGCAAGCTTACATTCGAAACTGGTGCAAAAGTATTTGTCGGACTCGCATTCCAAGTGATGCTATAAGTAGCAGGCGCATTAGTTACAGCCGTATAAGGCAATGTTGTGCTCTGCGCAACTGAGCTTGTACATACTGCGGTGGTCGCGCCTAATGTTATTGTCGGCAATGGATTTACGGTAACCGTAAAATTGTTTGCCACTGAGACGCACCCGTTTGCATTTCTTACCGTTAAGGTTCCTGTATATGTTCCAACAGCAGTTCCAGCGGGAACCGCAATACTGATAGGACTGGACGTTAACGTTGCATTTGAAACTGGCGCAAAACTATTTGTCGGACTTGCATTCCAAGTAATGCTATAGGTCGTTGGTGAATTTGTTGTAGCAGTATAATTCAGATTGGCCGTTTGAGCGGAAGCACTAAAACAAACTGGTGTTGAAGTACCAAGTGTAATAGTTGGAAGACCACTTACTGTAACCGTAAAATTATTTGCTGCTGATGTACAACCGTTCGCATTTTTTACGGTTAATGTTCCTGTATATGTTCCCGCTGCTGTATTTGCAGGTATCGCTATATTAATCGGACTTGCTGGTAAAGCCAAATTTGAAACTGGTAAAAAAGTATTAGTTGGACTGGCATTCCAAGTGATGCTATAAGTATTTGGCGTATTTGTTACAGCCGTATAAGGCAATGTTGTACTCTGCGCACTTGAACTTATACAAACTGGAGTAGTAGCACCTAATGTTATTGTTGGTAATGGATTTACTGTTATAGTAAAATTAGTTGCCGCAGCAGATACACATCCAGCTGCATTACTAACTGTTAGAGATCCTGTATATGTCCCAGCCGGAGTTCCTGCAGGAACGGCAATGCTTATTGGACTTGCTGGTAAAGCAGCATTTGTAACTGGCAAGAAACTATTTGTTGGACTTGCGCTCCATGTAATACTGTAATTTGTTGGTGTATTAGTAACCGCCGTGTAAGGTAATGCTACATTCTGCAAACTTGCACTTGTACACACAGCAGTCGTTGCTCCTAAAGTTATGGTTGGCTGAGCACTTACTATAATATCCACAACATTATTCACACTAACAGATGAAGTACAATCTGCTGAAGTTAAAGAAGTAACAGTAATAGTACTATTCCCTAAAGTCGTCAATGGTGTTGCTGTAAAACTTCCTGATCCTGCAGTTGTCACTACCATCGTTGCTATTTGTCCTACATTATTTGGTCGGCTTATGTTGTATGTTACCGTATACGTACCTACTGGCAGACTTGCTGCAGTACCCGTTAGCTGTACTTGTACAGTACTTCCTGTACAAACATTTGGAGCAGATATTGCAGTTAAACTATATGTTTTACAAGTATAACTAACAGTAGCTTGACCTCTTGCACCGCTTCCTCCAATTTGTGAATTATTAGAACTTAAGCCTCCTCCGCCTCCGCCACCACTGTTTCCGCCATTAGTTCCTGCTAAATCTGTTAACAATAGAGTAGATTGCGCAGCACCTCCTGCTCCTGCTCCAGTGACTGTACCATAACCCCCTGCATTTCCACCGGCACCAGATACAAGAAGTAAGCTTAATCCAGCAACTCTACCATTTGTACCACTTTCTCCTGGTGCTGTTGCTAGATTTCCAATAGCTCCAGTTCCGCCGGCTCCGCCAGTGGGTACAGAAGTGGTTGCAATATTCGCATTTCCTCCAAAACCTCCAGGTGCATTGAAAACAGCTGTAAATCCTGTTATATTTGATGCTCCTCCTGCAACTCCATTACCAGCTCCTCCTGCTGTAGCTGCTCCAACCACAACACCCAAACTCGATAATCCTGTAGTAGTAATCGTCCCTTTTGCGTAAGCTCCACCGCCTCCGCCTCCGCCGCTTCTTCCTTCTAAAGGTGTCACCTTAGCACCTCCTCCAGCACCTCCCGCACCCCATGCTTCAACAGTAACAGCATCCATACCCGCAGGAAGAAGTAAAGTACCGCTTGCAGTAAATGTATGAGTTCTCGTTTGTGCTTCTAAAAAAGAAGTATAAAAAATTGATAGAATTAAAATTAGAAGAAACTTTAATTTTTTGTGAAGATCATTTAGGGCAAAAAAACTGAAAGAACTCAGCGTAGTAAGTAAATCTTTTTTCATCTTGTGGCATTTTAGTAATTGAAAAACAAATTCAAACTCAAAAAGATTAATTGTAAAATCAGGAAGACAAGTCTTAAGAAATACTCCTATTTACAATCAATTTAAGGCAGATACAAAACAGTTTGTTAAACTGTATTTTTTGAAAAAAAAATTTAATTGAAGGGCTTGTAGAAAAGCATTTAATCGGTTAAAAATGTATTTAATCGACTAAATACAACTACAAGGTACGATTTTATTTACATTGAAATTATCAATGTAGTATTAAACCCATAATTTTAACACCTAAATTACAGAAAATACAAAAAATAGGAAAAAACTGTTAATTTAGAAAAAACAAACAGTTAACTAATTAAAAATCAACAACATAAACAAAACAAAAAGGATTTTACTGAATAAGTTCAGTTACTTTTAAAAAATCACTTTTTTCGAAGTTGATTTGCCACTTTCAAAAATGGCTTTTACTAATAAAACTTGATGTGAAGAAAACAAGTTTTGGATAATTAGGTTTTTAGTTTCAAGCTTATCTTTTTTATATAATTGATTTCCTGAAACGTCAAATATTGCTACCTCTTTTAAATTCTCTTCAAAAGATTCAACATTTATATTATGATTTTTAACTGATATTAAAACATTTGTAGAATTGCTTTCAAATCCTTTGTTTGTTAGAGTTTTATTGGTGTAAACTATCGAAAACCGATCATTAAAAGTACCTGCTTCAGAATTAAATTGGTAGGATCCATCAGAAAGGTTATGAACGCTATTTAATTTTTTATCTACTAGAAAAATAGATTTATTGATGAAAAAAGCATCTTGATGATCTATTTCAAGTTTGAAATTATCCCCGACTGTGGTTGAATAGCCTAAAGCAATTGAATCACTTTCTGAAAATGGCAATTCACGACCTTGAATCACAAGCTTTTTACCTTCTATAACGCTATAAAAATCTACTGGTGTTCCTGAACTTAAATATTCTGCATCATAATTCGAATCTAAAGAATTGGAAGCGCCAGTTGCATAACCTAATAAAAGCTGTTTAAACTCATTTCCATCATTTCTAATATTTAACCAAAACCTATGTTTTTCATTAATGGTTTTTAATTCTGAAACTCGGGCTGGTCGATAAAAAGATGTGTTTTTATCTCGAACTCTCATGCTATTATTAAATTCTAAATAACCTGTTTCATTACTTTTTACAAAAAACGCTTGTCCAGAAGCGATTGTTCCATCTGGTGCATCATTACTAACTCCCGAATTTAAAGCTGAGCGAGTACCAACGCCTCCCAACAAATTGTAAACTGCAAAATCATTAATAGTATAACGATATGTGTTGGTTCCTGGAATCGTAATTCTTGGCGGTGTATTATGTGTCCAAAAATATAGTGCCCCTTTTGTTTTTGGAGCATTCTCTCTTAAGAAAACATCTGCGCTTATTGCGCAAGGGTAAGGATTACCAACTAAATAAAACTTATCAGTCGCGATAAGTTCAATTTTTATTTTACCATTATTTGGGATCCCTTTAAAAACACCTTCAAATATTGTGCGTTCTGTAGCAGAAAAACTTTGTGGTGCTCTAATGCTATACCCACTGCCCGGAATCATTGTCATTGTTCCATTCATGTTTGTTTTCCAATACAAAATCGGGTCATACCAAAAATATTTGTCACCAAGCGTTTCAGGTGAAAAATCGAACATTTTCATATCTGCAACGGGTGAAGACCAGTAAGTAAGATCAAATCGAATTACAGGTTTTGTTTTTCTTTTTACATGCACAATTCCTGTATTTACCATCTCGTCATCGTCTTGGTACAGACCTGCAGAATCTTCTAAAACGAGTGTCCCATCACCTGTGTAAGCAAACTCTATGCTGAGTGTATTTTTTTCAAGTAAGGTGACCGTTTTCCCTTTTTCAATATTACAACCGCAAATGTTAGTCGCTGTTAAATTTGGAAAACTCTCTTTAAAGTAAACATCCTTACCAGCAGAAGGAAAGCCGTTAGACCACGAAGCCCCATCCCAAGTTGTTGTATTAACGCAAAGTTTTAAACGAGCAATTCTATGTTTTGAAATACCTGAAACGGAATTGAAATTCCCTCCAATTATCAATTTATAATCTTCACTAAAATTCATTGCGTACAGCGTATTGTTTAGTGGAGCTACAAAAGAACTGTCATAGGATCCCGAAGGCAATAATCGAATCAATCTTGAGGAAGAAATAGTGTTATATGTTCCTGAAAAAGTTCCTCCAACTAAGATTCTATCATCTGGTTGCACTAAAATAGCACGAACATCACCTTTACTAAAACCTACGCCTGAATGGAATGTACTATCAAGACTTCCATCGCTATTTAATCGAAGAATCCGTTTTTCTGAAATGCCATTGAAATTCAGAAAAGAACCTCCCACAATAATTTTCTGATCGGATTGGAGTGTAATGGCATAAACATACTTATCGAAGCCATTTCCGATATTAAAATTTGCATCAATACTTCCATCTGGATTCAACCTTACCAAACCCGCAAAAGGGAATCCATTAAAACTCTTAAAATGTCCCCCAATCAGAATCTTTCCGTCTGATTGTATCACTACACTTTCTATAGTACCATCAGCACCAGAGCCTATATTGAAACTCGGATCTTTTGTTCCATCTGAGAGTATTCTAACAATTCTATTGACAGTTGTTCCATTATATTTTGTGAATGCTCCAGTCGCAATTATTTTCTGATCAGACTGAATTGCTAGCGCATAAACTTCTGCATTAAATCCGTCGCCAATGTTAAAGGAATTATCAATTTCTCCATTTGAAAATATTCTAACAATTCGATTATAAGTAACTTCATTATATTTTGTAAAATTCCCTCCTAGCACAATCTTTTCATCAGTTTGTAAAGCGGTAGTTTTTATCAAATTATTACTTCCAGAATTTCCAGTGTTAAAAGCAGGATCCATCATTCCGTTTTCTAATAAACAAGTAATTTGGGAAGCTAGATTTCCATTAAACTTTTTAAAACTACCACCAACAATTGTTTTTTTGTTTGGAAGAGGCAAAATAGTAAGAACAGAATTATTGAATCCGATTCCGGAAGCTAGATATGAAATATCATGTTCTCCGACATTATTAATTTTTACTAATCGGCCCTGATTTTGGCCATTAAAAACAGTAAATGAACCTCCCGCAAACCAAGAATTTTCGTCGTCAAATTCTAAAGCAAGTACCGAAGCAGATGCAGGTCCAGGACCAATATCAAAATTCGGTTTTACACTCCCGTCTGATTGGAGAAAAATTAGTCTTATTACTTCTGTATTATTATAAAATCCAGTAAAGGAGCCTCCAACCATGATGTCTCCATTTTTATTAATCTTGATGGTTTGAACCCCCTCTTTGCTGAAACCAGAACCACTTAAAAAACTTTCATCTGGGGTTCCATCTTCATTCAAACGAATAATTCTATTCGCGATATTATTATTGAAAAGAGTAAAATTACCGCCTAAAACCATTTTCCCGTCAGATTGAAGAGCAATCGCATTGACATCATCGTTGAAACCTACACCAATATTGAAACCAGAATCAATGGTCCCGTTAGGGTTTAGCCGAACTATACGATTTACGGAAACGCCATTGAATGAAGTAAAATTGCCAGTTAGAAGTATTTTCTGGTCTGATGAAATCCTTACATGCGTAACATTTAATGCAGACCCAGAACCGGTAAGAAATGTAGCATCGGGTGTTCCGTCTGGCATTAAGCGCACTACTCTGTTTACAGTATTATTGTTGTATTTTGTAAAACTTCCTACAACAATTATTTTTCCATCAGACTGTAAAGCGATGTCATATATGATTCCTGTAGTTGCTCCAATTGCAGTATCAAAAGTGGTATCATAAGAACCGTCAGTATTTAAACGAATTATTCTTCCAGAACTAATTCCATTGTAATTTGTAAAGCTGCCTCCAACTATAATTTTTCCATCTGCTTGTAAACAAGAAGCATAAATTTTACCATTAAAACCTGCTCCAGTATTGAACCTTTCATCTATAGATCCATCTGGATTTAAGCGACTCAGATAAGAAATAGATGTTCCATTCAAACTCAAATAATCACCGCCTACAAGTAAATTGCCGTCTTTCTGTATAAGTAAAGTTCGAACTGTACTGTCAAAACCATCACCAATTTGACCATTATCTAAAACATTGAATGTGCTGTCAACTTTGCCCTGTTGTGGGAAAATCTTTTGAATCGGTAGTGATATCAGAACTAACGAATAAAATAAACTTTTAATCAAAACTATATAATTAAATTCACAATTGTAAGAATCGGATTAAATTTATAAAGCCTTCATAAAAAATACAATACCAAGATTTAGGGATATTTCGTAAAATAAAAAAAGCCCATTCTTTATAAAAAGAATGGGCTTTTTTAAGTATTATTTTTTATTAGAGATTAGAAAAAATTACTTTTTTAGTTACTGTCGAACCATTTTCTAAAGTTACTTTAACTAATAAAACCTGATCTGCAGAATGTAAATTGCTAATCTGTAATTCTTGAGAATTCACTTTATTTTTATTGTATAATAACTGAGCTCCCACATTGAAAACATTCACATCTTTGATTGTTTCTTTTGAAGAAGTAATATTAATTACTTTATTATTCACTGAAACTAAAACACTACTTTCAAGATCTTCAAAATCACCTGTTCCTAATGTTTTACTTGTGTAACGAATAGCAAAACGCTCTGTAAAAGTTCCAGCTACCGTGTTGAATGTGTAGTTTTCATTACGTAAATTAATGATCTTTCCTGTTGTTTTATCTTCTAAATAAACTTCTTGTTTATCAAAGAATCCATCTGCGTGGTCTATTCCAATAGTGAAATCGCCTTCGATAGTAGTTTTATATCCTAAAGGAACTGTATCAGTATTGTCAAATGGTAAAGCTCTTGCCTGAATTGTCAGTTTCTTAGTTTCATTTATACTATAGAAATCAATATATGTATTGCCTGACAACGTCGCAGCATCATAATTATAATCTACACTGTTTGTAGCACCTTCAACATAACCTACTAGTATTTGTTTGAAAGCACCTTCAGCATTTTTAATGTTTAACCAAATACGGTTTCTTTCAAGGCCAGTAGTTTTAGCTGTTTTAAAGAATTCACCATTATTTGTTCCACCTACACGCATTCCATTATTAAAATGTATTTGTGTCGATTTTGGTTTTGCAATAAATCCTTGACCCGCCGCAATCATTCCTGCAAATGGTTTGCTTGTCAAGCCCGTAATATCTGTACTTCCAGCAAGTGTGAAAACTGTAAAATCATTACTACTATAGCGATAAGTATTATCTCCCACTGGTCTTGCTGGAGCCGTAGCATGTGTCCAGAAATAAAGTGGCCCTAATACATCTTTATTAGCTTCCAATAATTTCGCCGCATCTATCGCTGATGGATAAGGATTTCCAAATAAGAAGAATTTATCGATAATAATTGGCATCGTTACAACTCCGTTATTTGGTATTCCAGTAACCGTTATATCTCCGTTATTTGGCACTCCAGTAAATGTACCAGTAAAAGTACTTGGTGTAACTGTATCAAATTCTTGCGGACCTCTAATGCTATAACCGTTTCCAGTTTCCATACTCATTGTTCCGTTCATGTTCGTTACCCAGGTAGAACTTGGATTAAAATAAAAATACTTATCTCCAAGAGTAGTTGGCGAAAAATCATGCATTGTAAAACCACCTGCTTTTGTTACTGGACTTGACCAATAAGTCAAATCGAAACGACGTATTGAAGTCGCTCTTTTATAAACGATGTTTCCAGTATTGACAGCATTTGTAGTCTGAAGTAAGCTCGAATTAGTTTCAAATATTAACTGTCCGTTTGTTGCTACTATGTTCGTGATATGCAATGTCACATCACTTGGTATTGTCACTACGGCTCCTGAATTAACTGTTAGAGAACATCCATATATATCAGGAGTAGCTGTGGTAAAAGGCTGTGTAGCTGCTACTGATGTTGCTACAGCAATAATAATACTTTTGTTTCCGTCTGGAAGTCCATTAGACCATCCTGAACCATTCCATGTTGTAGAAGAAGTTTGATTATTAATAGTAATCGCAGCTACATTGGACGTACAAGTTGACGCATTATTAGTTACAGTGAAATTATAATTTCCTGCAGCAAGTCCAGTAATAGTTCTTGAACTAGTTGTTCCAGTGATAGTCTGTGGCGCTTGTCCAGTTTGGTTAATTGTCCAGTTTGCTGGTAAATTACTTATTATCACAGTTCCCCCGCTTTCACAAGTGAAATCTTTATCTTTTACTGCTGTTAGTGTTGGTAGCGGATTAACAGTTATTGTTGCTATACTACTCTCTGCAGAAGAGCATGTTCCGCTTTTAATCACAGCTCTATAGTAAGTAGTTGTTGTTAAATTACCTATTATTAAAGTCGTATTCGCCGAATTAGGAATATCAGTAACTGGTGAAAATGTATTCGATGGTGAAGACTGCCATTTTGTAACTGATCCAGTGTGGCCACTTAATGTCAAAGTTGTACTATTGGTTCCGGAACAAACTGCTGTACTACCTGCAATACTTCCTCCAACAGAAATTGGATCTATTGTAACTACTACGCTTCCGTTCATATTTAAAGAGCAACTATTTGGAGAAGCATTTGTAGCAACTACAGTATAAGTTCCCGCTGTTGTTTTTGAACCAAAGCTAATTGCTGATCCTGTTCCTGATACGACATTTCCACTATTATTCCCATCCAATTTTAATTGATAGCTAACCCCGCTAGTCGAATTAGAAAGACCAATAGCAACTCCAGTAGTAGTGCCAGAGCAGTATGCCCCTCCTCCAGTAACAGTATAAACTGTTGGGGCAGCTTTTACATTTACATATGTAGTAGAAGGAGCCGAAGCACAACCACCTTGCGAAGTTACCGTAACTGTTGCATTTTGTAATCCTGATCCAGTAAAAGTTATTGTAGGATTTTTGATATTATTCGAAGAAAATACAGCTCCTGGAGATGTACTTGCCCAAGAATACGTTACGCCAGATGCAGGAACATTCTCCACATCCAGTTGAACAGGCACACCTGCACAAGCTTCTAAAGTTTTAAAAGTACCTTTAGGCACTGTTGTCGCAATCGGAACGACTTGAGAACTTGGCAATAAAACGATATTATCTATTATAGAACCAAAAGTTGCAGATGGATTCTCGGGATTGTAAAATTCAATATCAATTGAAGAATTTGTCGGTGTAAAACTAAAAGAACCTATTTGAGCAGTAGTACTGACGTTTGTCCTATAACTCGTTGAAGCAGAATACGATGCACCTAACACTCTAATATTAACCGCAACATTTTCAGGAGCTCCTGGTCTTTTAGCATATATAAAACTTAACGTATAAGGCACATTTGGAACAACTGTTACTGTTTGTTTCAATGATGCTTCCGAATCTAGTTCTGCTGTATTATCATTACTACCTGTAGTGGTAAAATATGTTCCCTCCTGATTAATTTCAACTCTATCTCCTAATGCACTGGCAAAAGTCCAATTGGCACTACCAGCACTAAAATCGCCGTTTTTTATTAAATTACTCACACAAGTAGAAATTATAACCTGATCTGTTGATGTACAACCATTCGTATTGGTTATTGTCCAATTCAAGACATATGTTCCAGAAACTGCTGGAGTAAATGTAGCTGTACGGATAGAAGTATTACTAAATTGACTTGTAAGAGTACTAGGGCCATTAGCCACTGACCATGCTCCTGTACCTACTGTAGGCGCATTAGCAGCCAATGCAAAAGAGGTACTGTTGCCTGTTTGATCTGGACCTGCGTTTGATATTGTTGGAAGCTGATTAACAGTAAAATTAGATGGGCTGTTTGCTGTTCCACTACCATTTGTAACCGTTACTATTCCTGTTGTACCATTTCCGATTACAGCAATTATTTGTGATGCACTAATAGAAGTTATAGCCGTAACTGGAGTACCTCCAATTTTTACATTTGCAGCAGTAGTTCCTGCTAAATTTGTTCCATTTATAGTTATAGAGCCACCAACGCAACCATTTGGAGAGCCAAAACTCGTAATTGTTGGAATTGCCCTTGGAAAACTCATAGCCGACATGCAATATCGAATAGCTCCATTAGGAGTCATTGCCGATGTTGCAGCTTGGTCATTTAAATTTGTAGTTGGAATATTCCTTTTTGTAACTTCATTTTTCCAAGCATAAGCATTTCCACCATTAATCCCTCCGTTATTTGTACCTCCACTTGTCCAGTTGCTATTTATTGTATAAACGGGAGTCGTATTTGCGCTTTCATTGTATGTGTTAGAAATATAAACAGCTTGTTCATTCGTATTTACAGCCATTGATCCACTTAATCTAGCAGTCGCACCAGTAGGACTACTATTATCAAAACCATTTCCCGTTGTATAAGTTAATGGCGATTGATTAACATTATCAAACACACTATACCAAACTGTCATATTTCCTGTCGTTGAACCGCTCACAGCACCTCCTGTTACATTAAGAGCATATGAAGAACCATCCATAACTACATTATCTTTTAAATAATATAACCAAGTATGAACACGTCCATTTGTTGATCCATTACCAGTTGCTTTGGTTAAGTTAACTCCACCATAAGAAATAGTGGGATCTGCTTGTGTACCATCTCCTCCATTTCTGTTAAATGTTGTCGCAATTGCTACTACCAAAACACGATTAGAGCCCGGAGTAGTAGCGAAACTTACCCCAGTGCCTGTCAATGATGCCGAGTCATATGCCTTAGTCCACGCTATTTGTTGGGTAATTTGTCCTGAAACCGAATTCCCAAAAGCAAAAAACATCCCAATGCAAAGCAAAATTAAATTTGGCGTGCATAATCTTTTGGGTAAAGATTTAAAAATGGGAAATAAAAACGAGTAAAGTAATTTTCTCATCATAATACAGTAGGTATTTGTTTTAAATTTGTTTTTGGTTTGCTTTTAAGCAAAAAAGGCATTTCTTCCTAAAAGAACAAGTTCTTTCTGGTAAATAGCTGAACCCTAAAATGTTAAATTCTGGCATTCTAGGCCGAAATCTAAAAATGTTAAATTCCGTACAAAAATATTTAAATTAGCCTAATACACAAGGTTATAATTTATTTCTTTTGATAAAATATTAACAAATTTCAGAATTATTTTATAACTAATTGACTATTACTTGATTTAAACGTTAAAATACATGAAAAACCCGACGAACAGCACTTTCACGATCAAAGAAGCTTTACAAAAGCTAGAACACTTTTGCGCTTACCAAGAACGCTGTCATGATGAAGTTGTGGCTAAATTATACAGCCTAAAAATGACTCGGGATGAGATCGATATTATTGTAGTTCAGTTAATTGAAGGGAATTTTCTAAATGAAACTCGTTTTGCTTGCAGCTTTGCCAGAGGTAAACACCGAATTAAACATTGGGGAAAAATCAGAATTACAAATGAACTAAAAGCGAGAAATATTTCATCAACAAATATTACTTTGGCTTTGAAAGAAATTTCTACAGAAGAATATTATGAGACTTTTGAAAATCTAGCAGAAAGATGCTGGAATAGTATTTCAGAAACCAATCTTCTAAAAAAACGTAAAAAATTCTGTGACTATATGCTTCGAAGAGGTTTCGAAAGCAATTTAGTTTATGAAAAAGTAAAAGAATTAGAAGAAAACTAATTTCTTTTTCTCTGTCTACTGAAAAAGATTTTTTTCATTTCCTTTTTTAAATTTTGAATTTCCTTCAAACTGCTTTAAAAGCCTCGTAGCCCATACAACGTTTGGTTATAAATTATTCTGTTTTTGAACATTTTATGCCAAATCTGACGTTTTTCATTCCAAAATCGTAAAAAACAGCCTCAAAAAACTCGTTTTGTTGCGATTATTCCTATACTTTTTTCAACAGTTTTATAAGAATTATTGTCGAACATTAAAATTTTTAATGTAGTTCGTCGATTATTTTAACAATTCATCGATTAAATGGGGGTTCTCAAAACCTCAATAAATTCTAGCTCGTAGATGTATCTATCTTTGCCGGGGTTCGAAAAGTCCTATGCCAGCATAACAAATTGATAGAAAACATTTAACATGAAAAAAACTTTACTTTTACTTTTGTTTTTATTGCCTTTTTTTGGATTTGCTCAATTAAATCGTAATTATACCATTGGTTCCACTGGTGCAGATTTCAAAAATCTTCCAGAAGCAATTCAAAAACTGAAAGATGAGGGAATAGATAGAGACATTCAGTTTTTATTGAATGAAAATCAAAATTTAGCTACTCAGTTAACAATTCCTAGCTTTAAGAACAAGGATAAAAACACCGTAACTATAAGACCGAATGATGGAAAAGAAATTATCATTTCTGGAAAAGTTAGTAATGGAGCATTAATTGCATTTAATAATGCTGAGTATATTATCATTGATGGAAATAATACGGTTGCTGACAATAAGCTAAAAATTTACAACAACTTTGATGATAACAATAATAATTATTCTAGTCGAGTTGGTGTTTGGTTCTACAAAAAGTCTGAGAACAATACAATTAAAAATTTAACCATTGAATTAAATACGCTAGGAGATCAAATAGGAACAACATCTACAGGTGTTTTGGCTTCAGACGAAAGCTTCAATAATGCAAACAACGCCAACAACACCATCCAAAATGTAACCTTTATCAATGTTAAACAAGGCATTGTTGTAAAAGGTCAGAACAAAAACAACAATACAGGTTGGAAAATTTTAAACAATAAAATAAGCGCAAAAGCATTTTTAGGTATTTCTCTTTTAAATGTGAGCAATTATACTATAACAGGAAATATACTTGATGAAATCAAAATCCCTTCTAATTTTGATGGTAACCTTACTTTTTCTGGGATATATTTAGAAGATGCCAATGATGGAATTGTCTCAAACAATACTATCTCAAATATAGAAAACCGCAAAGGTTACGGCATTGGTTATCCAATGTACGTTAAAGGAGATAACGCGACAATTTCTAACAACAAAATTTCTAACTACTTCTCAAATTCATCTAGTGTTGGAGCATTAGCAATTAAAGTAGAAGGGAATAACGCATCAATATTTAAAAATAAAATTAGTTCTATTATTTCTGACCAATCAGTAACTGCCAGTGGAATTTACACAACAGGAAACAATCAATTACTATACAACAACTTTGTACTTGATGTGAGTTCAGCTGGAGGTGGCGGTGTGAGCGGTCAAAATGCATTTGGTATTTATATTGATAATGGCGCAACTGTTAAATTATATCATAATACCGTAAAACTTATTACTAACCAACCTACTGGATGCTCATCTGCTTTATATGTAAGAGAGGGTTCTGATTTTGATATTAGAAACAATATATTTGTAAATGCCCAGACTTCAGGAAGTGAACGTTTTGCTGTATATTTCGAATCAGCAGATATTTCAAAATTCCCAATATTAAATTATAATAATTACTATAGCTCACAGTATGTAGGTACATTTGGAACTTATTACACTTCAACGAATAAAAAAACCACTCTCGACGAATGGAAACAGGCAACAACTAAAGATGTCAATTCTAAAAATGGAAATCCGTTATTTCTAAGCAACAACTTATATCTGGATGATAAAAATGCCGTAAACAAAACACTTACAGGAACTTTAATTGCAACTGTAACAACAGACATTGACAACAATCCTAGAATAACACCATACATGGGAGCCCATGAATTGGCACCTTGCACGCCAGCGGGTGATCAAACCACTTTCGAATCTAATTCATGGATTGGATATGTTTATAAAATGGCGGATAATGCAAACATGCCCCCAAATGTTTCATATCCAGCTTTACCAAATACAACTATTGCAACCTATATTGGAACTGTAACTGAAAACAAAAACTTTGATAGAAATATTGGAGGAGGCGCTGTTGCTGGTGCAACTACAAATATTCCGTGTGTCGCTGCTCCTGTAGATCGTTTCTTTGTGAGATACCAAATGCTGGCAACTATTACCGAAGCCGGTTTATACAGTTTTGACCTTGGAAGTGATGATGGAATAAGACTTTATATCGATGACGCAGCAACACCTTTAATTACAAGATGGAACGGCCACGGATATACAACAGACTATGCTACGCAAAATTTAAGCGTTGGCACACATAAATTTGTTCTTGAATATTACGAAGACGGAGGAGATGCAAGAGTATCTTTCTTCTATGGTATGCAAAAAGGAAATCCTTCTGAATACGGAAATAAAGTATGGAATGTATACGGCTATGTTAACAATGATATCACATTAAGCAATGTAAGATACGCTGGTTATTATGTTGATCCTAATTTAAATCCAAATTCGGCAAATTTTTGGCCAAAGGATAAATCACCATCTTCAGCAACAATCTGGCAAGGTTCTCAAATTCCAGACAACAACTTTACAGTAGTTTACAAACGTAAAGGATTTGATTGTGGTCTATATGAATTACGACATGTAAATCATGATGACGCGTATGAACTTTACATTGATGATGTTTTGATTTCTTCTCAAAATGGTTGGAATAATGCATCGTTTATAATCAATCCTGGACAACTTTACGCTTTAAACAGTAATTCTAGAGTCGAAATTCGTTTAAGAGAAGATGGAGGTGATGCAAACCTTGCAATTAACTTTACCAAAACTGATGTTATTTATGACGGAACTGGCACTATTCAAAATGGAAGCAGTTTGGTTATTAATAAAAACACCACTTTAAGCTCAGATCTTACAGTTTGTTCTTGTACTGTTAATCCAAATGTTACATTAACAGTTCCAAAAGATGTTACTTTAACTGTTGATGAAAATATAAGCGTAGGAACGGGAGGTAAATTACTTGTACAATCTGGTGGATCATTATTACAAACCTCTACCAGCAAAAATTTGTTTACAGGAAGCGCAACAGCTTTTGAAATACAGAGAACAACCAAAATTAATCGTTTTGATTTGACTTATTGGTCTGCACCTGTAGACAATAAAGATTTTAAAATGAACACTTTATCTCCAGAAACTTTAGCTGACAAGTATTTTTACTGGACTTCTGATTTCAAATGGGCAACCAACATGTATGGAACAATGCCGATGGAGGTTGGAAAAGGTTACAGCATTAGAGGGCCACAGTCTTTTGACAGTCTAATTCGTACTGACTTTACTGGAAAATTCTATGGAACACCAAACAATGGAGATGTTCCAATTTCAACTACAGCTGATAAATTTCTCTTAATTGGAAACCCTTATCCATCTGCTATTGATGGGCGCCAATTTATTAGAGACAATGGAAATGTTGGACCACTATATTTTTGGACACACGTTTCGCCTCCAAAAAAAGAAAACGGAAGCAACACATACACATACAGCAGCCCTGATTATGCAGTATTAACATTATTTGGATCAACAAAAGCTACAACTGGAGGAGAAACACCTTCTGGATATATTGGTGTAGGACAAGCATTTATTTTAAAACCACAAGTAACTTCTATTACATTTACCAATAGCCAGCGTGTGAAAGCAAATAACACACAGTTTTTCAAAACCACAGCAAAAGAAGCTGAAATTGAAGTAAACCGTTTATGGTTAAATTTAAGCAACGACCAAGATGCATTTAAACAAATGCTAATTGGATATGCAGAAGGCGCAACAAATAGCTTCGATTATAATTATGATGCTACGACGTTGTCTGGCAATACATATGTTGATTTCTATAGTATAAATGAAACTAAGAAACTTACCATTCAGGCAAGAGCTTTACCATTTGACAATACAGAAACAATTCCTCTTGGTTATAAATCAACTGCTGAAAGTCAGTTTACAATCTCGATAGATCACGCAGATGGTTTCTTCAACAAACAAGCTGTTTATCTGGAAGATAAAACTACAGGTACTATAACTGACCTACGTTCTTCTAATTACACTTTCAAAACTGCTGTCGGAACTTTTACAGATCGTTTTATACTACGATACACGAACAAAACATTAGGCACAGATGATTTTGAAAATGTAGCAGATGGAGTTTTAGTTGCTGTAAAATCAAAAGTAATAAATGTAACAAGTGGCATCGAAAACATTAAGGAAGTACAAATCTTTACAATCGGAGGCCAATCACTTTTCAACAAAAATAAAATTGAAGCAAAAGAATTACAGATCGCCAATTTGTATTCTAGCAACCAAGTTTTATTAGTAAAAGTAACTCTTGAAAATAATCATACAGTCACAAAGAAAATCATCTTTAATTAATAACAAAAACCCATCTTAAAAGATGGGTTTCTTGTTTTTATCATTTTTGAAACAACGAAAAATTCTTTTTATAATTAGAAAATAAAATCTCTAACCAATTCTAAAACTTCATTGATCTCTTCTTTTGAATTGTAACTATGAATACAAAAACGAAGACGTTCTTGACCTTCTGGAACAATTGGAGAAAGAATAGCCTGAACATCAAATCCTTTATTTTGGAGTTTCTCTGACAACTCTTTTACATTTTTATTTCCAGGAACAATGGCAGAATGTATTGGAGATTTACTATGAACAAACATCGGTTTTAAACCCAATAAATTCTTCTGCTGATTGAAAAACACAATATTCTGGCGGAGCTTTTCAATGGCCTCTTTTTCGTTTTCCAACTGCTGATAGGCCGTAAAAATTGTTGCAACAGCGTGAGGAGATAAAGCCGTAGTATAAATAAAACTTCTAGCAAAATTGATTAGATATTCTCTAAGGGCAATGCTTCCTAAAATTGCTGCGCCTTGACAACCTAGACCTTTTCCAAAAGTTACAATTCGAGCAAAAAATCTATCGTGCAATTGCAGATATTGAGTAAGGCCTTCGCCTTTTTCCCCAAAGACTCCCAAAGCGTGAGCTTCATCAACAATCAAATAGCAATTGTATTTTTCTGAAAGCTGTATCAATTCTTCCAAATTTGGGCAATCTCCATCCATAGAAAAAACCGTTTCAGTCACAATGTAAATTGTAGCATCTGAAAATTTAAGGATAAGTTGCTCCAAATCTTCAAAATCATTATGAATAAAATGATGTGATTGGGCTTTACTCATGGCAATACCATCTTTTATTGAGGCATGACATAATTCATCATATAAAACAACATCATTTTCTTGCGGTATAGCGCTAAAAAAACCAAAATTGGCATCATAGCCCGAATTAAAAATTAAAGCCGTTTCTGCCTCATGAAATTCCGCTATAAAACTTTCTGCAATTTGATAAAGAGAATGGTTTCCCGAAATTAATCTTGAACCTGTAGCACCATTTTGAAAAATTTCACTTTCTAACAAATAAGCGTGCGTATGCTTGTAAATAGTTTCTGATTTAGAAAACCCGATATAATCATTTGAAGAAAAATCGATCAGATTATTAAACACAGGCAATTTTCTAAACAGACCGTTCTGTTTAGAACTTTCAATTTTAAGATTAAGACTTTCTGGCAATTCCATAAAAACAAAGTTAGGCAATTCATTTTAGAATAAAATAAACAGCGAGCTGCTAGAGCCCGCTGTCTTTCTAAATTTAAACCGCACTTATAAAAGGTGATTTTCTACTATAATTAGATTCGACCATCTCTTTTACTATAAATTTCGAGATGTCCATTGCAGTAATTTTATCTCCTAAACAATCTTCAAGATCAACAGAGATTTCAGAACTATCATCAGAAAAAACAATTAACGGAACTCGAACTTGCGTCCAATCTACTTTACTTTCGTTTAAAAGATCATAAGTAAATTGTCGGTCTTTTTGAATTTCAGGAAAATTCGTTTTCATCCAATCGGTAGCCATTGTTGTTTTTGGACTTTTTTTATCGAATGGAGTATCGATATTTAATCCGGCCAACAAAACATATCTTTCAATGCTATAATTTTTCATGGCCCTCAAAACGTTCTTTGTCGCTTGGCTCGCAACCAAAGGCTCTCCCCGACGTTGACCTATAGCACATAAAACCGCTTGACAATCTTTGAGCAATAGGTTTATCGATTCTTCATTAATAGCATCGCCCTTAATGATTTCTATTTTTGAATTTTGAATAGTAAAATTGTCTGGATTTCTTAGTAGAAGTTTTACACTAAATCCGTTTTCTAATAACTGGTTTACAAGATATTTTCCAGTTCTTCCGCCACCGCCTAAAACGGCAACTTTTGATATATTTTCCATATATACCTTTATAAAATTTGACATAAATAAGTTATGCTCCATCATACAAGACGAAGCATAAGCGTAAAAACTTACTGAGCTTTTACAATTGATCAAATATTTTACAAAGAGATTTTAATACTTCAAAAATAAGAAAAAAAGAAGAGGAATACCAGATTCCTCTTCTTATATAATTCATATACGGCTCTATATTAATATAGAATACTATAAAATTTAATTCGTAATTGTATAGGTGACAGTATTAGTTCCAACGCTAATCATCATATAACTAGTCGTATTTGGGTCATATCCACGATTAGCAATGTCACGATAAATGGCGCTAAAAGGAGACTCGCAACAATCACCAAGCCATGGAGCGGTATATGTCGGTCCTACGACAACATTTTCAGTTTCAATCGCTTTTTGATTGTTTACTGAAGCTTTAGTAACATTCTCAGAATTTGTAGTTAGAGACATTGTCCCAAAACCTAATGCAATTAGCAGCATTCCTAAAAAACTTTTTTCATACTATTTTTTTTAAATGTTAAACATCTACAAACGTAGCACATGTTAAGTAAAATATTACAATTTTTTATTTTGGCTTTTGGCTTAATTTGTTAATTTTATGATATATAGCCATTTACAATAAAAATCACTTTTAATTTAAAGCATAAAAAAAGCCAGACAATACTGTCTGGCTTTTTTTACTTATTCTGAAATTGTCTTAGTCAACTAATACAATAATCTTATTGTTTTTCATTTCGATTGTTCCTGACTTAATCTCTAAAGTATAAGTTTGGTCATTCACTCTCGTAAATTTATCAGCAGCCTCTTTAGAAAAACTGAAGCTTGGAGCTGCAATTTTAATTGTTCCTTCTTCTAGAATAGAAACAATTGGCGCGTGATGATTTAAAATCTGAAAGCTTCCATTAACTCCTGGCAAGCTAACCGAAGTTACCTCTCCTGAAAATAATTTTGCTTCTGGTGATACTATTTCTAAAATCATAATTTTTTAGTTATGAGTTATGAGTTATGAGTTATAAGTGAGATGAAACTCATAATTTATAACTCATAATTCATAATTATATTAAGCTTCTGCCAACATTTTCTCTCCAGCCTCAATTGCATCTTGAATAGAACCTTTCAAGTTGAAAGCAGCTTCTGGAAGGTGATCTAACTCACCATCGATGATCATGTTAAATCCTTTGATAGTATCTTTAATATCAACTAATACACCTGGGATACCTGTAAATTGCTCTGCTACGTGGAATGGCTGAGACAAGAAACGTTGTACACGACGTGCTCTTGATACTGCAAGTTTATCTTCTTCAGATAACTCTTCCATACCAAGAATCGCGATGATATCTTGAAGTTGTTTGTATTTTTGAAGAATTTCTTTTACTCTTTGTGCACAGTCGTAGTGCTCATTTCCTAAAATTTGTGGAGTTAAGATTCTAGAAGTAGAATCTAACGGGTCAACTGCAGGGTAGATACCTAACTCAGCAATTTTACGAGACAATACAGTTGTTGCATCTAAGTGCGCGAAAGTTGTAGCCGGCGCCGGGTCAGTTAAGTCATCCGCAGGAACGTAAACCGCTTGTACAGATGTAATAGATCCTTTGTTTGTAGATGTAATACGCTCTTGCATAGCTCCCATCTCAGTTGCCAATGTTGGTTGGTAACCTACCGCAGATGGCATACGACCTAAAAGTGCTGATACCTCAGAACCTGCTTGTGTAAAACGGAAGATGTTATCAACGAAGAATAATACATCTTTACCTTGGTCAGATCCAGCCCCATCACGGAAATACTCAGCGATAGATAATCCTGAAAGTGCTACACGAGCACGAGCTCCAGGTGGCTCATTCATTTGTCCGAAAACGAAAGTAGCTTTAGACTCTCTCATTCCTGGCATATCTACTTTAGATAAATCCCATCCTCCATTTTCCATAGAGTGCATGAAATCATCACCGTATTTAATAATTCCTGACTCTAACATCTCACGAAGCAAGTCATTTCCTTCACGTGTTCTTTCACCTACTCCAGCGAATACTGAAAGTCCACCGTGACCTTTTGCGATATTGTTGATCAACTCCTGAATCAATACTGTTTTACCAACACCAGCACCACCGAACA
Source organism: Flavobacterium sp. HJSW_4 (assembly GCF_042436695.1). NCBI lineage: Bacteria > Pseudomonadati > Bacteroidota > Flavobacteriia > Flavobacteriales > Flavobacteriaceae > Flavobacterium > Flavobacterium sp. HJSW_4. Next base: position 110,144 of record NZ_JBHNPP010000016.1, on the reverse strand, counting down.
ATCCAATTTTACCTCCTTTTGCGTAAGGCTCGATCAAATCGATTACTTTGATACCTGTAAATAAAACTTCAGATGAAGTTGATAAATCTTCAAATCTTGGTGCAGGTCTGTGAATTGGCAGACCGTTCTCTCCAGTTTTTGGCAATTCGCCTAAACCGTCAATGGCATCTCCAACAACATTAAATAATCTTCCATATACATCTGGACCGATTGGCATTTGGATTGGATTTCCAGTTCCAACTACTTCATATCCTCTACTTAAACCGTCTGTTGAATCCATAGAAATGGTACGAACAGTGTTTTCACCAATATGAGATTGTACTTCTAGAACTAAAATAGTTCCGTCTTTTTTAGTGATTTCTAGTGAATCATAAATTTTTGGAAGTTCAACATCTTTACCGTTGAAAACTACGTCTACTACTGGTCCAATGATTTGAGCAACTTTTCCTATTACTTTTGACATTACTTATGTATTTATTAAATAGCTATTTAGGTTTATCGAAAATACCTCTTTTTTCAGAGCGCAAAGATAATTTTTTAAAATATAAAATCAATTTTTTTTTCATAAAAAATAGCATGATTTTGTTTGATTCATAAAACTTGTCTAAAAAATAACAAAAACAGCATTTTTTTCATCAAAAGAAAAAACCGCTTCATTGGCAAAAATGAGCGGTTTTTTATGTTTTCCTTTTTTTAATGTTATGGAAGTGTCGCTGGATACTGAATTGGATAAACTCCTAAATCAACATGGCGCAGTGTCGAGCCATATTGTGCATTAATAGCATCAATAAAAATATTTGCAATTAAGCCGTAACCTCTCGCACTTGGATGCACACCATCTAGAGAGAAAGCACCACCGGTCGCAAAAGAAGAACTCATTACGAAATTGCCAAATCTAATTCCTCCATTAGCCAATTGTGTCATAGTTGCTCTTGTATCTACAAATGCAAGACCTTTTTCTTTTGCAACAGCTTCGATTGTTACATTATATGCATCTGTCGCTTTTTTAATTTCTGCAATTTCCGTTGGAATCAACACATGCTTATCTTGCAAAGGATAAGATATTCCGAATGCATTTAACGGAGCTGGAGGAGCAATACCGATTCCAGAATTGGCAGCTGTCGGCGCAGTACCAATATCAGGTCTAGTTGTCAATACAACTAAATCTGTAGCTTTAGCTTGTCTCGCTTGTCCGAAAACCGCACCATAAAAAGCCGCGTTCTGCGCTCCTAATGTTGGAGTAAATGCCGCTGTTAGTTGCACTCTCAAATCTGTTAAACTTTCATCTTTTATTAATAATGGACTTGCACCAGTTTCAGAAAGCAAATTAATTCTATCACCAGCATTAAAAGCGGTTAATGCTTGTTTTAACGGACCGTACAATTGTGTATTAAGAGCTTTTATTGTAGCCACACCTACAGCTTCATTATTTTTTCCAATTACTTTAGCCGTAAGCGGATTGTAAGGAACTGTCGTAAAGTGAGGCAAAGTAGTAATGTATGGCAAATTTGCCACAACACCTTTTGCTCCTTTTGCTGTTAAAGCAGTAGCCAAATTAGCATATACATTAGCAAAAACTGCTGGGTCTGTAATATCACTTGCCCCATAAGTAGCTGGATTAGGATTTCCTGTCTGATCTTTTCCAGTTCCGCCAGAAGTTGCATATCCCAAAACATCATTACCACCAATAAACAAAGAGAAGAAAGTTGGATCTTGTGCAACACCATCACCTAAAACTGTAGATGTAGCTGTACTTGAGAATCTTGCATAATATGGATTTGCCAATCCTGCTGCAACACCAGCAACGTTACCATAACCTGCTGCTAGCAAATGATAACTTTTAGCACCTGGAACTCCTAAATTATTAAATGTTCCAGTAAGATGAGCTGTAACTTCTGTAGTTGGCTTTCCTACCACATTTACAGGAGTTTGAGTTGGTCCATCAAAATACAAACGAGTTCCTGCTACTACATTTCCTCCCAAAAGCAAACCTCCAATATTATCATTCATTAGCGGCTGCGTAAAAGCTCCGCCGCCTGCAGCTACAAATTGCTGCGCTAAAATATTCGGATATGAATTCTCTTGTCCTTTCTTAAACAAAGCATTATCGCTATAACCTGCAGCAAAAGAATCTCCAAGCGCCACATACTTTGTAAAAACAGCAGAACCTGGAACTACTGGAACTTCTGCCGGAGTATTATTATCATCATTATTACAAGCTGCCATAAAAGCCAAAGAAACCAACAACAGCGTTTTTATATTTTTTTTCATAATTAGTACTTTTAGATTATTACCTCTTCATTTTCCCAAATAACTTCAGTGAAGTCATTTCAATTTCACATAATTACACCGTTATGGATTGATTGTCCAAGATGCAAACCACATTTGACCAATCATACCTGCTCCAATAACCTGAAGGTAATCTTTTCCGAAAAGATTTGTTGCGCCAACTTTAATAACCGATTTCCATTTTGGAATCCCGTAATTTACTTGAGCATCAAGAACAGTATTTTCTGGAATCATACCATCTCCGAAAGAAGACTCCCATAAGTACTCAGAATTCCATCTTACGTTTACATTAAATCCTAAGTTTTTAATCACTTTTGCATTTCCTAAAGAAGCTTTAATTCTATGTTTTGGAGTATTAAAACCAGCAACGAAATCAGGATCATCTTGTTGATCGAAATTAAATTGAGCATAATTATAGTTTACACCAACTTCAAAATCCTTATATACTTTTTTAGATAATCCTGCTCCAAAACCAAAAGATGAGATTTGAGCAGTTGTATTTGTATAAACCTGATACACTCTTCTATCTCCAAACGCAAGAGCTTGATACGTCTGTTGTACTGCAGGGTTTGTTGCATCTGTTCCAACCGTTCCGTAGTAAGGAGAGATAACTCTTGCAGTATTCATAAAGTCATTATAAATATTGTAGTAAGCATTCAAATCTACTGATAAGTCATTTTGAACTACTGTACGATATCCTGCTTCGAAAGCCTGAACTTGCTCTGGTTTTACCAAACCAATATTAGCCACTTGAAGATCACCAGGATTAGCCGAAGCTGCAAAAGCCTGAACTGAAGCTACCGTATAAGCATTACGATAAGCATTTTGACCAGACATATTGATTGTTGCCGGCTGACCCGCTATTGACTGACCTGCCGCACTTACATTTACTGTTTCTTGAAAACGATCTAAATTCTCTGGAGCCGAACCGATTAAAGCAAAAGGCCCTAAGTCTAAACCAATATATTGATCTTGTGTAGTTGGATTACGGAAACCTGTTTGATAAGACAATCTGAAATTGTGATTTTTTGATGCACCCGCAGAATAAACAAATGAAACTCTTGGAGAAACATTTCCATCAAAGTTTTGGCTTTTATCGTAACGCAATGACCCTGTAAATTTCAATCTGTCGTCTAAGAATTTTTTCTGTAATTGAGCATAAGCACCATATTCTTTATATTCAATTGGTCCATCATAATCTGTAAAGATTGTTCCTTCTGAATCCATTACATATTTTCTCCATGAACCTCCAACTTGAACTTCTGCCCATTTGATAACATCTCTAAAATTATAATTCACATCAGAGTGATATAATTTTGAGTGATCGATAAATTTAGCTCCTTGAGTCAAATCTGGATTTGCCACTACAGTTTCCAAAGCACTATTAAATTGCGCGCTTCCTGGTTCAAATCTTGCAGAACCTGTTGGTTTTGGAATGAATGAAATCGCCGCAGGCAACACATTATAATCAGCAAAATTTCTTGCAATTGAAGCAGACTCATTTGCATTTGTCCCCATAACTGCTCCCGCATATTGGTAAGCTGTAGCATAATTTGTAAACCATTCCTGATCTGATTTCGCAGCTCTGTTCACATTCCACGCAGCAAATCTCATATCATAAGAATTTCCAGCATCTTCACTTGTAAAATAAATTCGTCCGAAAAAGTTTTTACCCTTAACCTCAAATTTACCTTGCTGCATTAAGAAATCTTTCAAAGCATATCTATTTGCTCCTTGATAAATTGTACTTCCTGTTCCAATTTTATATTGCAAGATGAATTCTGTATCATCAGCCCAAGGTTTAATATGCGCACTAAAATCTGCTTTCATACTTTTAACCTTGTTATCTGTTAAGTCTTGTTCACGATATCCAGTTCTACTAACTTGTCCAACATTTGGGATAAAAGTTGTTACCTCGTCTCCATAAATATTCAAACCATCATAGTTTTGATTTACCGCGTGACTTTCACCTCCACTAGTCATACTTCTTTTATCAGCAGCAATCCATTCTGAAGCCTCCATATAAGTAAAGTTAGCTTTCATCGCAAAATGTTTCGTAAAAGCTTTAGCTGCTCTAATTCCAAAATCATTATAATCATTTGTTCCAGCAACATCCTGACTTGTTTGTCCATATTTATAGTAAACACTTATACCTTCATTTGTAAATGGACTTTTACTAGTCATAAACATAATTCCGTTAAAAGCATTTGCACCATATAATGCAGAAGAAGCACCTGGCAGCAACTCAACACTAGCTACATCAATATCAGATACCCCAATAAGATTTCCTAAAACAAAATTCAAGGCTGGAGAAGAATTATCCATTCCATCCACTAACTGCATGAAACGAGTATTCGCAACCGTTGCAAAACCACGTGTATTTATAGATTTAAAAGAGATACTACTCGTATTGAAGTTTACCTCTTTTAAATTCTCCAAACCATCGTAAAAAGTTGCAGCTGTTGTATTTTTAATTTCTTGAATCCCCATACGTTCAATTGTAACCGGAGATTCAATTACACGTTCTGGCGTTCTTGATGCAGAAACTACGATTTCATCTAATTTCGTTTCTTCATCTTTTAAAACCACATTTACTTTTTGATTTGCCGATGTCACACTTATCGTTTTCGATTCAAATCCTACAGCAGAAACCTTCAGAGAAAAAGGCAGCTTAGAATTCGTAGTCAATTTAAACGATCCATCGAAATCAGTAGAAGTACCACTGTTTTCTCCGACAACAACAACATTAGCACCAGGAATAGATTGTTTGTTACCATCTGTAACCGAACCTGTAATTGTATTCTGCGCAAAGGACACTCCGCTGAATAACAACATAATTAGCAAGTAGACTCTCATTTTGGGTTAGTTTTTTGTTAGTATATATAGCCAAAGTAAGAAATATTTTAACATGTATAAAAAAACGTTAAATAAAATTAATATTTGACATCATTTTTTACAATATTTTAACTATTTGATAATTCAATTTATTAAAATAAAAACAAAGAAAACGAGAAGAAAAACCAACATACTATGCATACATATAAAATTTCATCAAAAAATTGAAAATTTCATAAAAATACATATGTTCAAAAAAATTATTGACAATAAAAAAAAGCGAGACCTAAATCTCGCTTTTTTAACATATTTCTATTTCGAAAAATAAACTTATTCTACCGTAACCGATTTTGCTAGGTTACGTGGTTGATCTACATTACATCCTCTCATTACAGCAATGTAATAAGAAAGCAATTGCAAAGGAATTGTTGTAACCAATGGAGACAATGCATCTGAAGTTTCTGGAATTTCGATTACATAATCTGCCAATTCACGAACTTGAACATCACCTTTTGTAACTACAGCAATGATTTTACCACTTCTTGATTTAATTTCCTGGATATTACTTACGATTTTGTCATAATGTCCTTGTTTAGGAGCAATAACAATAACCGGCATCAATTCATCAATTAAAGCAATCGGACCATGCTTCATTTCTGCTGCAGGATAACCTTCAGCATGGATATATGAAATCTCTTTTAATTTCAATGCTCCTTCTAAAGCAACAGGGAAATTATATCCTCTACCTAAATAAAGACAGTTTGGCGCATCTTTAAAAGCAGCTGCAATTTCTTTAGCTCTAGCATCAGTTTCTAACGCTTCAGCCACTTTCTCAGGAATAATTTCTAATTCTTGAAGATAAGTATGGAAATCTGTATTTGATAACGTTCCTTTCGCTTTTCCTAAACGTAAAGCAATCATCGTTAAAACTGTAATTTGAGTAGTAAACGCTTTTGTAGATGCCACTCCAATTTCTGGTCCAGCATGCGTATAAGCACCTGCATGGCTTTCTCTAGAAATAGAAGAACCAACTACGTTACAAACTCCAAATACAAAAGCTCCGTTTTCTTTAGCCAATTTAATAGCTGCCATAGTATCTGCAGTTTCACCAGATTGTGAAATAGCGATAACTACATCATCTTTATTGATAATTGGATTTCTGTATCTAAACTCAGAAGCATATTCTACCTCTACAGGAATACGGGTAAATTCCTCAAAGATATACTCTGCTACTAAACCCGCGTGCCAAGAAGTTCCACAAGCAACAATTAAGATTCTTTTTGCATTTAAGAATTTCTCCAAATTATCTTCAACACCAGCCATCTGAACAATTCCTTCATTTGCATGAAGTCTTCCTCTGTAAGTGTCTTTAATTACACTTGGCTGCTCGTAGATTTCTTTAAGCATGAAATGATCATACCCTCCTTTTTCAATCTGCTCCAAATTCATTTGAAGCTCTTGAATGTAAGGATCTACTAAAGAGTCATCTTGGATTTTTCTAATTTTGATTGGCTTATGCAATCTGATATTTGCCATTTCGCCATCTTCTAAATAAACTGCATTAGAAGTATACTCAATAAATGGAGAAGCATCAGAGGCAATAAAATATTCGCCTTCACCAACTCCAATTGCCAACGGACTTCCTAATCTAGCCGCTACAATTTCGTTTGGATTTTTTCTATCAAAAACAGCGATTGCATACGCACCAACAACTTGGTTTAATGCAACTTGAACAGCTTTACCTAATTTAAGATTTTCTTTCTTTTGAACTTCTTCTATTAAATTAACTAAAACTTCAGTATCTGTATCCGATTTAAAAGTGTAACCTCTTTTGATAAGCTCTTCTTTCAAAGGCGCATAATTCTCAATAATTCCGTTATGGATGATTGCTAAATCTCCAGAATTAGAAAGATGAGGGTGCGAATTCACGTCATTTGGAACCCCGTGTGTTGCCCAACGCGTGTGCCCAATTCCAATATTTCCGTTTATTGTAAAACCTTCATTGGCTTTAGCTTCAAGATCAGAAACCTTACCTTTTGTTTTGCAAACTTTAATGCCCGACTCTTCGTCATACAACATAACGCCGGCACTATCATATCCTCTGTACTCAAGACGCTTTAATCCTTTTATTACAATAGGATAGGCATCTCGGTGACCGATATATCCAACAATTCCACACATATATATTTATTAATTTGGTTTCGTGTAGTAAACCTCAAGTTTCAATCTTTTATCATCCGGGATAGAAGCTTTTCCTCCATAAATGATTGTCCCTAAAGGATTCATAATTGATGTTCTAGGTACTGCAGATATAATCTCATTTTTATTCTTCAACGCATTAAATGCAATGGTTGCAGGGCTTTGAGAAACAACCAAACCTAAATCAACATTTTTTGCCGTCGCATCTTTTATCAGATTACGAATATGGCCTGTAATTCTAATTTTATAACTTTTCCCTCTTTTGTCAGAACCAAGAGTAATTAAACCTCCATAAGTCGAAGAAGCATCTGTAGAATAATCAACCAAAACAGCATTATTTGTCAAGTCATACAAATAAACTCTGTTTGGTTCTCCCGTATCCTTCATTTTTTCAGCATCGATATTAAACACCAAATTAGCCTCATTAACCTTCCAACCTTTAACGATAGCATTACTTCTCATTTCATCCAATTGGTCTGGAACTCCATTAGCACCAGTTACTGGCTCGCCTTTAGAATTATAACTCAATACATCTGTCGGATTAAAAAGCTTTACAACTGCTATAGATCCTTGTCCTCCTTTTAAATAAAGCTTTTCGTCCCCTTCTGTTTTATTAACATTTGTAGTTATGGCATTTACATAATCAGGATTTCGCACATCATCGAGAAAATTCGCTGTACTTGTTGTGGCTGCAGCAACTCCTTTCAAATTCAAAACAATAGTTTTATCCTCCGTAGTTTCTGGAGCATCTGTTGTAATTGCTGTTTTGGCTTTGTATTTAATTGTGATTTTACCTTCACTAAAATTCAGCAATGCCATATTAGTTGGGTTAGCCCCAGACTTTTCAACACTAAAATACAAACCTCTAAAATATTCTTGAAAAAGATCTTCAGTCGAAAGCTTTGAAGCTGCCGCATTTAAAATTTTATCTTGAAAAAACTGTTTGTTTAATTGCAAACGCATTTCAGGTTTTACTCTAGACAATGTTTTAGTACCATCAGTAGTAATACTATCCTTGTACTCCGTTGCATTAAAATAGAATTGTGTATTTTCCTCTGGTTTTTCAGCATCATTTAAAAAAGCACCTATTCTTTTATTCTGAAATTCGGTATTTTGATCCGTATAATAAAACTGAGGAATCTGAGAACCGCCACTATAATAGCTAGTTCTCATCTGGATTCCAGATTCATATATCTTTAAATCAAGCTTTCCATCTTTGCTTCCATAGATAGAATCCAAAACATAAGTATTATCTCCGTTATCTTTCGTTTCAGTTACTTTACTATAATACGGAATTTGTAAAACAGCACTTTCAATCACAGGAGACTCTCCAATTGTTGGAGAATAAATAACAAGCCCTACTTGAGTAACAAAATTTGCAGTCGTAGTTCCAAAAAGCGGATTTTCAAAAATACCAAGAGCATTTGGTGTCATACCACTTGACTGCACAGGAGTAACTTCTTGATTATATGCTAAAACATCATAATTTTCAGATTCAAGCCCAAAATGATCTTCACCAACTAAACCTTCACCAATCGCATTAAAATCTTTGTCACAAGAATATAAAAATACAGCCATTACAGCTAAAAGAGTTTTCTTAATAAAAGAAGTTCTATACATGTCTAATAATAAAATTAAAATTTAAAGTCCAAATGTTCTGTAGAAATTTGTATAAGCATCAGCAAATCCGTCTTTCCCGGCGAAAGGTAAAAAAGGTTTTCCTGAAGATTCTATAAATTTTGTTAAACTTGGAGAAACATTTTCTGAAGCAATAATTACACCATCAGAATGTAAAATACTAGCTTTTAAAACATTCTCGTAATTTGGCACTTCTAAATCTGACACTGCTTCATGAGGAACACCATCAAATTTAACTTTATTTATCATTTCTAAATCTAAGTTTTCATCAAACGATTGTCCGTAAACAGAAGTAATAATTTTAGTTTCAGAAAACAATGCTTCATGTTTATAATAATGCTTCATATAAATAGGAAGCATCGCTGCAAGCCAGCCATGAACATGTATAATATCTGGAACCCAGTTTAATTTTTTTACGGTCTCAACAACTCCTTTTGCAAAGAAGATCGCTCTTTCGTCATTATCAGGGTATAAAGCTCCTTCTTCATCCGTAAAAGTTGCTTTACGTTTGAAATATTCATCATTATCAATAAAATAAACCTGAATTCTTTCTTTCGGAATCGATGCTACTTTAATAATCAATGGCATATCTAAGTCATTCACTACCAAATTCATCCCTGAAAGTCTTATCACTTCATGCAATTGATGTCTTCTTTCATTTATGTTCCCATATCTAGGCATGAAAATTCTTATCTGGCCACCTTGGTCATTAATCATTTTCGGAACGTCATAAGACATTAAAGAAACCTCATTTTCAGCCAAGTAAGGCACGACTTCAGATGATACATATAATATCCTCTTATCTTTCATAATAGTATTTTACTTAATTTTGGTAATAAAAACGTCGCAAAATTACAAAATTTTATGCAGTTTATAACTAATATATTATGTTTGCATAAATTTTAATAATACCTCAATGCATATTTTCTACAGTAAAGCAGCGTTGATAGCCTATCTTAAAACTATCAAAACCGCAAATTCAACTATCGGATTTGTACCTACAATGGGCGCTTTACACCAAGGACATTTGGCTTTAATGCAGCGTTCGCTAAAAGAAAACAACGACACCGTAGTAAGTATTTTTGTCAATCCAACTCAATTTAACAACGCTGAAGATTTAGCTAAATATCCTCGAACATTAGAAGAAGATATTAAGAAAATGCGTACATTAAGTGATAAAATTATTTTATACGCACCTTCTGTTGAAGATATTTATGAAGGAAATACCGTTTCGCAGACTTTTGATTTTGACGGATTAGAAAACCAGATGGAAGGAAAATTCCGTCCTGGTCATTTTAATGGCGTTGGAACAATTGTAAAACGCCTTTTTGAAATCGTAACTCCAACAAATGCTTATTTTGGAGAAAAAGATTTTCAGCAGCTTCAAATCGTTAAAAAATTAGTCGAAAAAACAGAATTGCCTGTAAATGTTGTAGGCTGTCCTATTTTTAGAGAAGAAAATGAGCTTGCCATGAGTTCAAGAAATGAACGTTTGACTTCTGAAGAAAGAAAAGACGCTTCAATTATTTACAAAACTTTGACCGAGGCAAAAGAGATCTTTCAAAATCATAGTCCGCAAGAAACAATTGAATTTGTAGAAAATTCTTTCAAAGACAACAAAGAATTCGAACTGGAGTATTTTGTTATTGCTGACGAATCTACACTTTTATCTATCGATCAGAAAGAGAATGATAAAAAATATCGTGCATTTATAGCGGTATTTGTTAATTCTATAAGACTGATTGACACCATTTCATTTAATTAATCTAACTTTGCAACATGCAAATTCAAGTTATAAAATCAAAAATTCATCGAGTTAAAGTAACCGGAGCCGATTTAAATTATATTGGCAGTATTACTATTGATGAAACTCTACTAGAGGCTTCAAATATTATTGAAGGCGAAAAAGTATCTATTGTTAACATTAATAATGGCGAGCGTTTTGAAACTTACGCTATTAAAGGTGAAAAAAATTCAGGAGAAATTACTTTAAATGGTCCTGCAGCTAGAAAAGTGCAAAAAGATGACATCATCATTATCATTTCTTATGCTACATTGGATTTTGAAGAAGCAAAAACCTTCAAACCATGGATTATTTTCCCGAATGAAAACGACAATTCTTTAACCTAAGATTTTCTTTTTCTTACCGAATTCCCCTACTTTGTCAAAAGCCAATTTTGCACAAAAAAATCTTCTTTTGCCTTAATCGAAAATGATTTTGGCGCTAAAACACTCTGCTTCAAATTTTAAACTACTTAAAAAAGAAGCAAATAAAATAGTATATTGCTACACTATTTTCAATACTTTTTAATTTACTGAAATGCCACAAATCATGAAAAAAGTTTACCTACTATTTTTATTAATTTCGTTTTCGTCGTTTGCCCAAAAAACGTTCGACAACATTAAATCAGAAAAACTCGGAGAAGAGCGTAGAATTACAATCGGACTTCCAGCTTCGTACGAAGCCAACAAAGACAAAAAATATCCAGTTCTTTATTTATTGGATGGCGATTATTTATTTGATCCTTTTTCTGGAGCTGTAAATTATGCGACTTATTGGGATGACATTCCAGAAATGATTATCATTGGAATTCACCAAAATAAAGATGGAGAACGTTATGATGATTCAACAATTGATCAGAATGAAGGACTTCCTTTTGAAAAAGGAGCAAAATTTTTCGAATTTATCGGAGCTGAATTAGTGCCATATATTGAAAAAAAATACCGCACATCGCCTTTCAGACTTATTGCAGGTCATGATATAACAGCAAGTTTTGCAAATTTTTATTTGTATAAAGAATTTCCGCTTTTTAATGCTTACATCTGTTTAAGCCCAGAGCTTGCCCCAAAAATGGAAGTGCGTATTGCAGAGAAATTTGCTAAAATAAAAAGCCCTATTTTCTATTATCTTTCTGCTGGAGAAGGTGATATCAAAAAAATTAAAGAGCCAATTGATAAATTAAACAGTAATATTAAAATCGCTAATAATCCGTTAGTGAATTATAAATATGATGTATTTAAAGGCGCAACACATTATACAGAAGTATTACATTCTATACCAAGTGCATTATACCAGATTTTTGAAGTATACAGACCTATAAATTCTGCCGAATACAACGACAAAATTGCGGTTCTTGAAACAGGTTATGCAGAATATTTAGAAAAAAAATACGCTACAATGTCTGAAGTTTTAGGAGTTCAAATTCCTGTTCGAATGAGTGATTTTAAAGTAATGGAAAATCTTATTCTAAAAAGAAACGCCTACGATGAGTTAGGTAAAATGGCCGAAATTGGAAATGTAAATTATCCAAAAGCTATGTTGGGAGAATATGAATTAGGTTTGATGTACGAAAAAATGGGCGATCCTAAACACGCTTCGAAAAAATACCAAAACGCTTCACAAATGGAGCCAATTGGCGATTTGAACAAAGACATGATGTATGAGAAAATTGACGAAATGAATACACTTGCTAAAAAAAGTAAATAATGTCAAAAGTTAAAACTTCCTTCTTCTGCCAAAACTGCGGAACCCAATATTCTAAATGGCAAGGGCAATGCAACGCGTGCAAAGAATGGAATACGATTGCCGAAGAAATCATTCAAAAACAAGATAAGGTTGCTTGGAAAAGTGAACCTACTCCAACAAGCAAAGCACCAAAGCCTTTAAAAATTAACGAAATTGATTCTACTCAGGAAGTTCGAATGGACACTACCGACGGAGAATTGAATCGTGTTTTAGGCGGCGGACTTGTTCCTGGATCTTTAACTCTTTTGGGCGGTGAGCCCGGCATCGGAAAAAGTACACTTTTACTTCAAGTTTCTCTAAAATTACCTTATAAAACATTGTATGTTTCGGGCGAGGAAAGTCAGAAACAAATAAAAATGCGTGCAGAAAGAATTACGCCAAACAGCGAAAACTGTTATATTCTAACTGAAACCAAAACGCAGAATATTTTCAAACAAATCGAAACCATTCAGCCTGAAGTGGTCATTATTGACTCGATTCAGACTTTACATACCGATTATATCGAATCGACTGCAGGAAGTATTTCTCAAATTCGCGAAACCACTGCAGAACTAATTAAATTTGCCAAAGAAAGTAATATCCCAGTTATCTTGATTGGACATATTACGAAAGACGGAAATATCGCCGGACCAAAAATTTTGGAACACATGGTTGATACCGTTTTACAATTTGAAGGCGACAGAAACCATATTTACCGAATTTTACGTTCGCTTAAAAACCGTTTCGGTTCAACATCAGAACTTGGAATTTACGAAATGTTGGGCAGCGGATTGCGAGAAGTCAGCAATCCTTCTGAAATTCTGATTTCGCATAAAGACGAAGAACTTTCTGGAACTGCTATCGCTACAACTCTTGAAGGCATGCGTCCGCTAATGATTGAAATCCAATCTTTGGTTAGCACCGCAGTTTACGGAACACCTCAAAGAAGCACGACAGGATATAACGCCAAAAGGCTAAACATGATTTTAGCTGTTTTAGAAAAAAGAGCTGGATTTCGCTTAGGCGCAAAAGACGTTTTCCTGAATGTTACGGGTGGAATTTCTGTAGATGATCCCGCAATTGACTTGGCGGTTGTTGCTGCAATTTTATCCTCAAACGAAGATATTCCGGTTGGAAAAGGATTCTGTTTTGCGGGTGAAGTTGGGCTTTCTGGCGAAATTCGTCCTGTGAATCGTGTAGACCAACGCATTCAAGAGGCTGAAAAACTAGGTTTCGACACTATTTTTGTTTCTAAATACAACAAAATTGCTTTAAAAAATACTGGAATTAAGATTGAGCTTGTAGCAAAAATTGAAGATGTTGCAAGTATACTTTTTGGCTGATTTCTAAAACATTTCCTCTATGAATTTTCCAAAACAAAAAATATACAAAGCGCTAAAAATACTAGGAATAGTAATCGTATTGCTTTGCATCGGACTTTACTATTTTCGTGATTCCCTTTTAAAACAAGCTATTGCAAAAGTTACGCACAAAATGGCTGTGCAGTATCAAAGCAACTTTTCTGTAAAGTCGGCAACATTTGATGGCTTATCGACCATAAAATTGACAGATGTTGTTTTGGCGCCAATAAATGCTGATACGCTTTGTAAAATTAAAAACATAGAAACCAGCATCAGTTTAAGTAGTTTATTAATTGGGGATGTTCAGGTTGGAACTTTAAAAATTGACAACGGGTATATTCAATTAGTAAAAAAAGGCAAAAAACGAAATTTTGACGCTTTTCTAAAAAGAGATCGTGAAGAAACCGAATCAAACGAAAAACGCAAATATGCTGCTTTTGCTTACAGAATCATTTCTAAAGTATTGAATTTGGTTCCGACCGATATGGATTTGAAAAACTTTCAATTCAAAATCAATGATAACGGAAAACAAGCTTTTGTTGATGTAGACAAGCTTGTTTTAAACAATAAACAACTTGAAACCAATCTTCATGTTCAAGCAAAAGATTTTGATCAGCGCTGGAACATCAAAGGTTTTGCCGATCCGAGAAATAAAAAAGCTGACATTCGTTTTTTCAACCTAGATACTGGTGCCATTCGTGTTCCGTATTTGGATCAGCGTTACAACTTAAAAGCAAGTTTTGATTCTATTCGTTTGAATGTTCAAAACATTGACAAAAGCGGCAGCGAACTTCATATTGACGGTTACACTTCAATCGCCAATCTTAAAATCAATCACCCGAAAATCGCAAGCAAAGATGTGGTTATTAAAAATGCCCGCTTTGATTATCGATTTTTACTAGGAGATAGTTTTATTTCTATCGACAGTTCTTCAACTATGCAGTTGAACAAGATTAAAGTTCGTCCTTATATTTCTTACGATACTGAAAAAGACACGATTTATACTTTGAAAATGGATATTCCGAAAATGAATGCGCAAGATTTTATCGTTTCGCTTCCAGACGGATTATTTACACATTTCCAAGGAATGCAAGCAACTGGAAATTTTGATTACAAATTGGATTTTAAATTCAATAAAAACAAACCAAACACACTTGTTTTTGATAGCAAACTAAACAAAGAAGATTTACGAATTACCAAATATGGCGAAGCCGATTTAAATAAATTAAATGGCGAATTTGTTTATCGCGCTATAATTCAAAATGTATTACAGCGACCTGTTTTAGTTGGAACAGGAAACCCAAATTATACTCCGTTAGACCAAATTTCTCCTTATTTGAGAAAATCGGTTTTAACAACAGAAGATCCATCTTTCTTTTCGCATCGCGGATTTATAAATGAGGCTTTCAAACAATCGATTCTGAAAAACATTCGAACTAAGAAATTCTCTCGCGGTGCTAGTACAATTAGCATGCAGTTGATTAAGAATGTCTTTTTAACCCGTGAAAAAACGCTTTCGCGAAAGCTTGAAGAAATTCTATTAGTTTATATTTTA
The DNA here is from genome assembly GCF_042436695.1 of Flavobacterium sp. HJSW_4. Classification (NCBI taxonomy): domain Bacteria; kingdom Pseudomonadati; phylum Bacteroidota; class Flavobacteriia; order Flavobacteriales; family Flavobacteriaceae; genus Flavobacterium; species Flavobacterium sp. HJSW_4. The sequence continues at coordinate 94,762 of NZ_JBHNPP010000016.1, read as the reverse complement.
GAAAACAACCGAATTGTAAGCAAGGAAAGAATGTTGGAAGTTTATTTCAATATTATCGAATGGGGACCAAACGTGTACGGAATTGGAGAAGCGAGTCATTTCTACTTCCAAAAAAGCCCTTCTGCTTTAAACGTGGATGAATGTTTGTACTTGGCGACGATTATTCCGAAACCGAGAAAATTCATGTATCAATTTAACGACCAAGGTAATTTGAAAGATTACGCCATAAAAAACCAAAAGTTCTTGAAGAATTTGATGTTCAGAAGAGGACTTTTAGTTCCAGAAGACACGATTGGATTATTGCCAGTTTATATTTCTGGAAATGCGCGTTCTTTAATTCGCATTAAAGTTCCAGATTCTACAGCAATCAAAGCAGATTCTTTAGCTGTTGATGATGAATTTGATTTATAAAAAACAAAAAATCCCGATAACATAAGCTATCGGGATTTTTTATTTGAGAGATTACAAATTAAGGCGCTGGATCAGGAATTATAGCCTGAACAGCATCAATTTCTGCTAAGATTTGTTTAGAAAGAACAACATCAATGGTATCGATGTTTTCTTTTAATTGCTCCATAGTTGTTGCGCCAATAATGGCACTTGTCAAGAACGGTTGTTGTAAAACAAATCCCATTGCTAGTTGCGTTAGCGTTAAACCGTGTTTTTTAGCGATTTCTTGATACAATTTTGTCGCTTCGGTACATTGTTCACTATTGTAACGTTTGTATTGTGGAAAAAGATTAATTCTCGCTTTCGGGAGACTTTCTCCTGTTAAGAATTTTCCAGTCAAAACTCCGAAGGCTAAAGGCGAATATCCTAACAAACCAACATTCTCGTATTTTGAAACTTCTGCAGAGTTTACTTCAAACAAACGATTCAATAAAGAATACGGATTTTGAACGGTTTTGATTCTTGGCAAATCGTTGTATTTGCTTTCTTCTAAAAGACGCATCATTCCCCAAGCATTTTCATTAGAAACTCCAATGTGTTTGATTTTACCTTCTTTGATTAATCCATCGAAAGTTTCCAGAATTTCTCTGAAGTTGTCTTCCCAAACATCATCATGCCCTTGAAATGCACGCGTTCCGAAATTATTCGTTTTTCTTTCTGGCCAGTGCATTTGATACAAATCGATATAATCAGTTTGCAATCTTTTTAAACTGTTTTCAACTGCGTATTTAATGCTTGCAGGAGAAAAATCCAATTTCTCACGCATGTATCCAAAATTCGGATTTGGACCAGCAATTTTAGATGCCAAAACAACTTTATCTCTATTTCCTGATTTCTTAAACCAAGTTCCAATAATTTTTTCTGTGCTTCCGTAAGTCGCTTCACTCGCAGGAACTGAATACATTTCGGCTGTATCAAAGAAATTTACTCCTCTTTCAAGAGCGTAATCCATTTGTTCGTGTCCTTCTGCTTCTGTATTCTGCTGTCCGAAAGTCATCGTTCCAAGACAAATTTTACTAACTTTTATATCGGTGTTAGGTAATGTAGTGTATTTCATTTTTTTCTTTAGGTTCAAAGTTGCAAAGAAGCAAAGGTACAAAGTGATTTTTCAAATAGAAAAATGAGAAAGGTTAAAAAAAGTACAAGGTTTTAAAACTTTACAGAATAAAAAAAGGCTCAAAAGTAAAAACCTTTGAGCCTTTGTACCTCAGAACCTCTGTCCCTTAGTTTATGCTATTCAACATCTCAGCAATCTCATCTAATCTTGGAGTCAAGATGATTTCGATTCTACGGTTTTTAGCTTTTCCTTCTGGAGTTGTATTACTTGCCAAAGGAGAAAATTCGCTTCTTCCTGCTGCTGTTAATTTCTGTTTATTGATTTTTGGGTTTTCGCTTAAAATAGCCACAATTGCCGTTGCTCTTTTTGTAGACAAATCCCAGTTATTTGCAATTGGTCCTGAACCTGCGTATGGATCATCATCTGTATGTCCTTCGATTAAAACAGAAAGATCTGGATTATCGCCTAAAACTTTTCCAAGTTCAACAACCGCTCTTTTTCCTTCAGTTCCAACTGCCCAGCTTCCAGAATTGAAAAGTAATTTGTTTTCCATAGAAACATATACTTTTCCGTTTTTATGTTCAACCGTCAAACCTTTACCTTCAAAACCAGTTAATGCTTTAGATAAAGTTTCTTTCAGTTTGCGCATTGCTTCTTCTTTAGCCGCAATCATATCTTCTAATTCTTTTAGACGATTTGCCGTTTTGTCCAAACGCGCTTTTTCGTCTGAAAGAGCTTTTGCTTTTGCTTCTAACTGCGCTAACAAGTCACGGTTTTTAGCCATGTTTTTCTCTAATGCATCGTTGCTATTTTTCTCCAATGCATTATAAGAATCTTGTAAAACTTTGTATTTATTTTGAGCCGCAACTAAATCTGCTTTTTGTTTTGCCAAATCATCATTAGCAGTTGCTAAATCTTTAGTCAGTTTATCACGATCTAATTCTAATTGATTCTTTACTTTCTTCAAATTATCATTTTCGTCAGTAATAGAACGATTCTCTTTCTTCAAATCTGAATATTTTGTTTCTAAATCATTGTAAATTTTCTTAGAAACACACGACGTTGTGGATAAAGCTAAAGCTAGTAATCCGATGGAGGCTTTTTTAATCATCATCTTTAATTGATTTTATTTTGGGCGTTTAATACATTTAAACTTTCAGTTAAATTCTGTCCCGAAGTTTCGGGGGTAAATTCCAAATTCAAAAACAGAACCTGAATTCACACTTAAAATTTAAACTGCATTTTACTTTACAAGAACAATACCAAAAATTAGTCGATCTCGACTAAAATTGGACAATGGTCTGAATGCATAGCTTCTGGCAGTATAACAGCTCTTTTCAATCTGTCTCCTAACGCATCGCTAACTAAATTATAATCGATACGCCAACCTTTGTTATTTCCTCTTGCTCCTGCGCGGTAACTCCACCAAGAATAATGATGCGGTTCTTTATTAAAATGACGGAAACTATCGATAAATCCAGATTTCATGAAAGAATCTAACCAAGCACGTTCTGCTGGAAGAAATCCTGAAACGGTTTTATTACGAACTGGATCGTGAATATCTATTGCTTCGTGACAAATATTATAATCTCCACAGATAATAAGATTCGGAACCGTAAGTTTTAGTTCATTAATATAATTTTGGAAATCATCCATGAACATAAATTTATGATCCAATCTTTCAATATTTGTTCCAGATGGAAGATACAAACTCATTACAGAAACATCATCAAAATCGGCACGAAGATTTCTTCCTTCAAAATCCATGTGATGAATTCCTGTTCCGTAAACAATATTATTTGGTTTCGTTTTAGAAAGAATTGCTACTCCGCTATACCCTTTTTTGGTCGCAGGATAGTAATATTGAAACGGATAACCTGCAGCTGTAATATCATCTACCGGAATTTGATCCTGCGTAGCTTTTATTTCCTGAAGGCATATTACATCAGGATTTGCTTGCTTTAGCCACTCGATAAACCCTTTGTTTATTGCCGCTCTAATTCCGTTTACATTATAAGAAATAATTTTCATCAGTGATTTTTTTAGGATTTCAAATGTAATAAAAAAGTGCAAAGTTTGTCTTGGAAACAATGAAAAGTAGACTTTTTTGTTATCTTTGTTCGCTGTTCTAATAAATTAAAAGTAGTACATGGGTTTAGTTACCGCGAAAGAAGTTGCAAAGGCAATAAATGTTGAAAAGTACGGGGTTTTCGGTACTTTTTCTGGCTGGATTCTTATGAAGGTTCTTAAGATCTCGACCCTTAATAAAATTTACGATCGTAACAAACATTTGACAGACCTTGACTTTTTGAATGGAATTTTGGATGAAATGGAAATTAAATTCGAAATCCCTGAAGAAGATTTAAAGCGTTTGCCAAAAGATGGCGCGTATATTACCATTTCGAATCATCCGCTTGGTGGAATTGACGGAATTTTACTTTTGAAATTGATGCTTGAAAGAGAGCCAAATTTCAAAATCATTGCCAATTTCTTATTACACAGAATTGTTCCGATGAAAAAATACATTATGCCGGTTAATCCTTTTGAAAATCATAAGGATGCAAAATCGAGCGTAATCGGAATTAAAGAAACTTTACGCCATTTAAGCGACGGAAAACCGTTGGGAATTTTCCCTGCAGGTGAAGTTTCGACTTATAAAGATGGGAAATTAGTTGTAGACAAACCTTGGGAAGAAGGCGCGTTGAAATTAATCAGAAAAGCAAAAGTTCCTGTAGTTCCAATATATTTTCATGCTAAAAACAGTAAATTATTCTACTGGCTTTCTAAAATTGATGACACTTTGCGTACTGCAAAATTACCTTCTGAGCTTTTAACGCAGAAAGATCGTGTAATTAAAGTTCGTATTGGAAAACCAATTTCTGTAAGTGAACAAAACGAAATTGAATCTTTTGAAGAATATTCAGAATTCTTAAGAAAGAAAACCTATATGCTTGCCAATCCGTTTGAAAAAGATACCAAACTGATTGACACAGCGAGTTTAAAAATCCAAAAAGCACCTAAGAAAATTGCTACTGCAGCAAATGAGTCAAAACTGATTGACGAAGTGCAGGCGTTACGTAATAGTGACAGCAGATTTTTACAAAGCAAAAACTATGAAGTTTTCTTTGCAAGCGCAAAAGAAATTCCGAACATTTTGCATGAAATTGGACGCTTACGCGAAATTACTTTCCGTGAAGTTGGTGAAGGAACAAATGAATCTATTGACATCGATCAGTACGATCAATATTATCACCATATGTTTTTATGGGATGATGAAACCAAAAAAATAGCTGGTGCGTATCGTATGGGATTAGGTTCTGAAATTTATCCAAAACATGGTATTGAAGGATTTTATCTAACAGATCTTTTCAGATTTGAACCGGAACTTCATGATATGATGCACAAATCGATTGAAATGGGTCGTGCATTTATCGTAAAAGAATACCAGCAAAAACCAATGCCTTTGTTCTTGTTATGGAAAGGTATTATTCATACAACTTTACGTCATCCAGAACACAAATATTTAGTTGGAGGTGTAAGTATCAGCAATCAGTTTTCAGATTTCTCTAAATCATTAATGATTGAGTTTATGAAATCGAACTACTACGATCCGTATATTGCGCAATACATTCACCCGAAAAAAGCGTATAAAGTTAAACTGAAAGACGCTGATAAAGATTTTATCTTCGATGAAGCAGAATCTGATTTGAATAAGTTTGATAAAATCATTGACGAATTAGAACCCGGAAACTTACGTTTGCCAGTTTTAATTAAGAAATACATCAAACAAAATGCAAGAGTTGTTGCTTTCAACGTCGATCCTTTGTTTAACAATGCTATTGATGGTTTAATGTACATTAGAATTGCAGATATTCCAGAAAGCACGATGAAACCTGTTATAGAAGAGTTTCAGATTGAACTAGAAAAGAAATTATCTGAGAAGGAAGATTAATCATAAAATAAAAAAACCGTTTCTTGAGGAAACGGTTTTTTTTTATTTCATTTTTTATTTAAGCTAAGCTTTCGTTTTAAAAACTAAAACCAAGCTTTTTTCTCCACTTGGTATGTTTTATAAAACTCCTCATCAGATTTAGTCAAATAAATAATTCCTTCAACGAATCCAACTATTCCTCCTAAACCGCAAGTAACTATACTTACAACCAATTGAATAATTCCTTCTTTTTGGTAGCCTAAATAAAACTTATGTGCTCCAAACGAACCTAATAAGATTCCTAAAATTCCGGCAATAACTTTTTTATTCTCCATTTCTGAATTTGATTTTGTGTTTTCCATATAACATCAACTCTTATGTTTCCCCTACTCTTAAGGATTTTCAGTTACTCCATTTCTTCTTTTTAACAAAGGGCAAATTTATTCTCGGCAAGCGCTAACAGCAAGACCAAAGAGTTTTTATTCTATCAGAATAAGACATTTCTAAATAAAAAATCCCATTCATTTCTGAACAGGATTTAAGCAATATATTCGTTTGCTATTAAAACCAGCCTTTTTTACCAACTTGGTAAGTTTGGTAAAATTCTTCATCTGATTTTGTCAAGTAGATAATTCCTTCAATAAATCCGATTATACTTCCGATTCCACAAGTAACAACGCTAATTACGATTTGGATAATTCCTTCTTGAGTATAACCTAAGACAAACTTATGAATCCCTAAAGATCCGAAAAGGATACCCATAAGTCCTGCTAATACTTTTTTATTTTCTTGTTTAGGCTGAGACGGGGTATTCCAGCTTTCTGGTTTTGTAGTTTCCATTTTTATATTATTTAGTTAATTATTAATTCCTATTTCATCAATTTCTTCAACAGTACTTTTTGGATCTGCACCATAATAATTTTCTCCATGCTCACCTTCTGTTATTAGTAAAACCAGCATCCAAATTGGTCCAGCCAACGGAATTAAAGAAACTAAAACTGTCCAGCCACTTTTTCCTATATCATGCATTCTTCTAACTGTAACAGCCAAAGACGGGATTAGAGAAGCAAACGCATAAAGAAGAAATAATCCCACTGCAACTGAAATGCCTATCGTTGGGCCTAAAACTACTGATAGCATAAGCGATAAGAAGCCAATTACAAAAAAGAGAAGTGTTGTTACAAGGCGAAAATACCAATATTCACTTCTTCTAGCTCTCCCATTAAAGTTCGCATAGTTTTGGAACATGGCAGTTTTGTACCATTCAATCATAATTTAAGATAATTTGTTTGGGCCTACTCTTAGGATTTTCGGCTTTCTCCGAACTTTAAAAAAGAACCTATTTAGATTCATTCTTTTAAAATTCGGAAACAATATTATTAAAAAATACGAAATAAAACTAATCTTACCAAATAAAATTTACAAGAAAAAACTCGTTATTAAAACCTAAAGGCTGTAGGCTAGATTTTACCGTAAACCGCTTTAATTTTATCTACAATTACCTGAGCCAAACGCTCATGGCTTTCAAAAGTCCAACCTGCAATATGAGGCGTCAGCAAGACATTTTTTGCATTCATAAGATATTGAAGCGCTTCGGGAGTGCTGTTTTCTTGAAAAAGGGTTTCAAACGAAAGTTTCTCATATTCCAAAACATCCAAACCTGCCCCTAGAATTTTCTTCGCTTTCAAAGCTTCAACCAAATCAGCCGTCACGATGTTTTTACCTCGTGAAGTATTTATGATCCAAAAAGGCTTTTTAAAGGCATTTATAAAGCCGCTGTCAACCATTTTATCTGTTTCTGGTGTCCAAGGAAGATGGAGACTTAAAACGTCTGCTTTTTCGCGTAATTCATCCAATGAAACTTGTTTGGCATTTTCATCGCCAACATTATCCAAAATATCATAGCATAAAACTTCTGTATCAAAACCTCGGAGTTTTTTAGCGAAAGCTTTACCCATGTTTCCGTAACCGATAATTCCGACTGTTTTTAAATCCAGTTCGTGGCCACGATTGCTTTCTCGATTCCAATGACCTGCCTTAACTTCAGCATCAGCCTGATTTAAATTATTGAATAAAGATAAAATTACGCCAAGCGAATGCTCTGCAACAGCGTTGCGATTTCCTTCTGGAGCCGCAATGAGATGAATTCCTTTCGCGGAAGCATACTCACAATCAATACTTTCTAGACCTGCACCAACTCTTGCAATAAATTGCAACTTTGTTGCAGCGTCTAAAAATGTCTTATCAATCTTGAAACGACTACGAATTACGATTCCGTTATAGTCTTGAATTTTTGCTTCAATTTCTTCTTTTGAAGATTTGAAATCGGCGTGATTTTCGAAACCAGCTTCTTCCAATTGATTCCAAAGAATTGGATTATTGCTGTCGATATGAAGAATTTTTATACTCATTTTTTACTGAATTTTATAAATACAAAAATACGGGAAATATAATCTAGCGAAGTCGCAAAGACGCAAAGAAATATTTTAATAAAAAAAAAACAGAAAACTTCGTGCCTTTATGCCTTTGTGGCAAACTCCTTTTTTATTGCTCAGATTTTTTTTAACTTTGAAAGAATAAGAATTTTCAAATTCTATCATAATTACTCCAGAAAATCTTCTCAAATGAAATTAACCAAGACTTTTACAGCCTTTTTTGAAAACGAAAAATCAGGAGGAATTATCTTGCTCATTGTTACGCTTTTATCTTTATTTCTTGCTAATTCTTCTTTTCAAATCCCTTATGTTGCTTTTTGGGAAAAAGAAATTTCAGGACATTCTATTACACATTGGATCAATGATGGCTTAATGACCATATTCTTTCTTTTGATTGGTTTGGAATTGGAAAGAGAAATTTATCACGGTGAATTATCGAATATAAAAAATGCGTCTCTGCCGATAATGGCTGCTTTTGGAGGAATGCTAGTTCCCGCTGCAATCTTTTTGGCTTTAAATTACGGAACAACCACACAAAATGGCGCCGGAATTCCGATGGCTACTGATATTGCTTTTGCAATCGGAATTTTATCGCTTCTTGGCAGCAGAGTTCCTGCTTCTTTAAAAGTTTTTCTAACAGCACTTGCCGTTATTGACGATTTAGGAGCAATTATAGTTATTGCTATTTTTTACACCACATCAATTTCTTTTCTGAATCTTGGAATCGCGCTTGGAGTCTGGTGTCTTCTATTTGTTTTAAATCGAATGAAAATTCACAACCTTATTCCGTATCTCATTGGCGGAGTTATAATGTGGTATTTTATGCTCAATTCTGGAGTTCATGCAACCATTACTGGAGTTATTTTGGCATTTGTTATTCCGTTTGGAGATGGTGGTGAAAAAACATCTTCATATAGACTACAGCATTTTTTACATCAACCTGTTGCTTTTTTTATCCTTCCGCTTTTTGCAGTTGCCAATACTGCTTTAACAATCTCAGACAATTGGCACGAAGGCCTTAACCATGTCAACACTTACGGAATTATTCTAGGTCTTGTCGTTGGAAAACCGCTTGGAATTTTACTTTTCTCTTCAGTTGGCGTAACCTCAGGTTTATGCATTTTACCGAAAAACTTAAAATGGGCACATATTCTAGGCGCAGGAATGCTCGGTGGAATTGGTTTTACGATGTCAATTTTCATTACCGTTTTAGCATTCAAAAATCCTGAAATTATTGTTTTTTCTAAAATAGCAATCCTGATCGCTTCTTTCTTAGCGGGGCTTTTCGGATTTGTTTATTTGAAATACACTCTTAGTAAAAAATGAAATTTCAATTTAAATACTTTGTAGAGCTACTTGCGAAGATTCCTCCTTCCTCGGAATGACAAACTGAACTCTTTGATTTTCAAAATAAAAAATTCCAAATCCCAATGATAAAATTGGAATTTGGAATTTTAAAATATTGAAATTTAAATAACCTAACCTTTGATTTGTTTCAAAGAAGTCTTGATTCCTTTAATTAATGATGAACTGAAACCATTGTGCTCCATTTCATTTAAACCGACAATTGTACAGCCTTGTGGCGTTGTTACACGGTCGATTAATTGTTCTGGGTGCACTCGTTCTTCCAAAAGCATTTTTGCTGCGCCTTTTACCGTTTGAGCAGCAATTGCCAAAGCGGTGTTAGAATCGAATCCAATTTCGATTCCTGCTTGCATAGACGCACGTATGTAGCGTAATGCATAGGCAGTTCCGCACGCGCCTAAAACTGTTGCCGCATCCATCAATTTTTCGTCGATTACAGGAGCTGTTCCTAAATCTTGAAATAGATCTACAATTGGTGTAGCGTTTTCTTTGTATTTTTCTGGGAAAGAAATACAAGTCGCCGATTCTCCAAATTGCGCCGCAATATTTGGCATAATACGCACAACTGGAAATTCGTAGTTTGTTTTGGTTTGAAACACATCCAAAGACAATCCGCTTACGGCAGAAGCAATTGTTTTGTTTTTAATAACTGGCAGAATTTCGGCCAAAACAGTATCTACCTGATACGGCTTTATAGTTAAAATTACAACATCAGCTTCCTCGATGTTGTGTTTATTATCGTTAGAAACCGTAATTCCATATTCTGATAAATATTGAATACTTGCAATGTTTCTTCTTGTGACAGTAACTTGGTTGTTTTTCGAGAATTTGGCAATTCCCAAGGCAATAGAAACCCCAAGGTTTCCTCCTCCAATAATGTGTACTTTCATTTTGGTTGGATTTAATTTATTTCTGGTTGATAAATAGCTTTTTTCCGCGTACAAATTACGCAGATTTTAGAGATCTTAAATCACTGTAATAAACTAATTTGTGGCAAAAATCTAGAATCCTAGAATCAAGTTAGCTACTCCAAAGTAGAGCATAATTCCAAATACATCGTTGGTTGTAGTGATAAACGGACCTGTAGCGATTGCGGGGTCAATTTTATTTTTGTTCAGGAAAAGCGGTACCAAAGTTCCTAAAGTTGCTGCAAAAAGAATCACCACAATCATAGAAATTGAAATCGCAAATCCTACCAGATACTGCTGATACATGATGGAATGATATCCCAATAAAAGCAATGAAATAATACTTCCAGAAATCATAGAAACGGTAATTTCTTTAGTAAAATAACCGCGGCTGAAATCTTTCAAAGTTCCGTTTGCCAAACCTTGCACAACAATTGCTGAAGCTTGAACTCCGATATTTCCTGCGGTTGCAGATAATAAAGGCACAAAAATGATTAAAGTAGAATATTTTTGAAAAGTGCTTTCGTTTCCTTTCAAAACAAAAGAAGCTACAATTTCGATCACCATTCCAATCAAAAGCCAAGGTAAACGCGCTTTTGTCAATTCGTAAACGCTGTCATTCGATTCAACGTCTTGCGTAATACCCGCCGCCAATTGGTAATCTTTATCAGCTTCTTCCTTGATTACGTCTACGATATCGTCAATGGTAATTCTTCCAACCAAACGACCTAGTTCGTCAACAACAGGAATTGCCTCCAAATCATACTTTTGCATGATACGAGCTACCTCAACATCTTCTGTATCAACATTTACAAAATTTAATTTTCGGATGTAAACTTCTCCAATTTGTGTTTTGGTCGAAGAAGTCAATAAATCTTTCAGCGAAAGCCTTCCTTTTAATCGGTTTTCATCATCAACTACATAAATAGAATGTACTCTAGAAACATTTTCTGCCTGAATTCTCATTTCTTTAACGCAGGTTAAAACGTTCCAGTTTTCATTCACTTTCACAAGCTCTTTACCCATCAAACCACCAGCCGTGTTTTCATCGTAACGCAAAAGATCAACAATGTCTTTGGCGTGTTCAACGTCAACTAACTCCGAAATTACTTCCGCTTTTATTTCTTGCGAAAGTTCGGCGATAATATCGGCAGCATCATTGGTTTCAAGCTCATCAAGCTCTTCCGCGATTTCCTTTGGTGAAAGTCGGCTTAAGATGTTTTCACGCAGATCCTCTTCCAATTCAAGAAGAATTTCAGCGGTTTTATCACTATCTAAAACCTTAAAGATGTAAGTTGCCTCATCAAAATCTAATTCGTCTAAGATTTCGGCGATATCGGCGTGGTGTAAATCATTCAATAAAACTTCAAGTTCATTGTCGTTTTTATTGATGATCAGCTCTTCTAACTGATGTATAAATTCTTTACTAACTTTGAACTCCATCGGTTTCTATTTTTAGAGTTAGTTCAATAAATTCATCGACGCTTAATTGCTCGGGACGTTTATCAAAGATAGTGTCTTCTCGCAAATTGTCTGATAAATTTAATGTTTTCAAACTGTTACGTAATGTTTTTCGTCTCTGCTGAAAAGCGGTTTTTACTACTGTAAAAAACAACTTTTCGCTGCAAGGAAGACTGTAATCTTCCTTTCGGGTCATTCTCATCACACCCGATTTGACCTTGGGCGGAGGAATAAAAACGTTTTCATTAACCGTAAACAGATACTCGGTATCATAGAAAGCCTGAGCTAAAACTGATAATATTCCGTAGGTTTTTGAGCCTTTCTTTTCGCAGATGCGCTCAGCTACTTCTTTCTGAAACATTCCAGAAAATTCTGGAATCTGGTCTCTAAGCTCTAAAGTCCTAAAAACAATCTGAGAAGAAATATTATACGGAAAGTTACCTATTATGGCAAACTGTTTATTTTGGTAAACTTCATTTATATTATACTTCAGGAAATCCTGAGAGATAATTTTATTTTTTAATTTCGGATAATTGGCATCCAAATACGCTACCGATTCGGTATCAATCTCAATAACGTGCGTGTTGATTGGTTTGTCAAGCAAATACTTAGTAAGCACACCCATCCCTGGCCCTATTTCTAAAACCTCATCATATCCATTAAAAGTCAAAGTGTCTGCAATGGCTTTTGCGATACTTTCATCTTTAAGAAAGTGCTGTCCTAAATGTTTTTTTGCTTTTACTTTTTCCATTTCATTTCTTGTTTGCTTCCTGCTTTTAATATTTTAATAAGCAGATCCCATAATCGTATTCATAAACATATATTGAAAATGAATAACGTCAAATTGAATTCTTTCTAAACCGGTCAACAATCCAATGTTGGTTTTGTAACCGAATCTATAGTTTAAAAAATCAACATTCTTATTTTCCTTATTTTTGAAAGTCCTATTTGTATTGAACTTATCATTATCCTCTTTCAATGAAGCGCAAGGACGTGAAGAAGATATAATTGTTTTATTTTGTTTGTAAAAATTGTCAATTTTACTTTTTAAAACAGCATATTTTTGATTTACAAATGCATCATAAAATGTAGTTTCATTTGTGTCAAAATAGTTTTCCTCGGGAATTTCTGCTTTAATTTCATCGATATACTCAATAATTTCATTACCCTTATCATGAATGTGCGTTGCAAACCCCGTTATTTCTCCAAATGTTTTAGGCGACTCCTCATTTTTTATCTTTAAAACTTCATATTTAGAAAGGACGAAATTTTTTAAAATTTCTTTTGAAGTATATTCAATATCTCTAAATTCATTAAGTTGTAAAATAATAGATTTTGCCGTTTCTTCTTCATACACCACCTCTTTTTTGCTTTGACAACAAACATTCAGACTTAACAATAAAAACAAAACAATCTTTATTTGTAGGTGTTTCATAAACAAGATAGGTGGACAAACACAATTTTTAGTTCGAAATTAATTTTTTGCAAATATACTTTTTTTAGGTATTAAGCAGATAGACCTGTTAATTTTAATCTATAATATTCTTTGCTCCTTCAAAAATCACTTTTCAAGACCAATTTTATTCGTTTCCAAAAAAGACTAGTGCTCTGAAATAACTTCCAATTCTGTTCTGAAAGAAAGCATTTTATCAGCAAAGAGAGTTAAAGCTTCTCTGTGGAATTCTGGTTCGTCTTCGATATAAAACTTATCTAAGGTTTCTTTGCTATCCGTTACATATTGTACGGAATAGGTAATTCCGCCCATTTCTTCTTCAACCAAAACTTTTACAATTCGCGCTGAAGAGAATTTCTGAGTTGCCAGAATTTCTGGTATGTGTTTTTCCTGCATCCATTTTAACCATTGGTCGTGAACGCTTTCGTGTATGTTTGTGGTAACGTTGTAAATAATCATGTTTTAGACTTTCTTAGACTTCTTAGATGTCTAGATTTTTAGACTTTGATTTTCATCTAAGAAGTCTAAAGATCTAACAATCTAAAAAATCTTTATTTATAAATTCTTATCCCCTCTCAATTCTCGGTATTTTTTTCTGGCATCAACGAAGTAGATACTATCTTGATGGTTAAAAATTACCTTTTCATATAAAGGCTTGGCCTTTTCTGGATCTTTTAGTTCGTCGTTATAAATTTCAGCGGAGAAAAACAGTGCTTCATCTACATAAATTCCGTCACTATGATTGTCAATAATCTGCTGATATTGGCTTAAAGCCGAAGCAAAATCTTTTTGGCTTTCGTAAACTTTTCCTAAACGAAGTAAAGTCACTGCTTCAATTTCTTGCCCTTTATAGGTTTTTAGAATATTCTGAAACTGCGTTATCGCTTCTTGCTTTTTATTCTGATAAATTAAAAAATCTCCTTTTGCAAATTGCTTCAAAGCTACTTGAGTCGAATCTGCGGCAGTGTTATCATTAATTAAAAGAAAATATTCTAAAGCGTCATTGGCAATTAATTGCGTGTTTGCTGCTTTTAATTCTTTAAATTGTTTGTTTGCCCATTCAAAATCGCCTTTGTAATAACTTGTTTTGGCGGCTTTCAAACTGGCTTCGTGCGCCATTACGTCATTCTTTAAATCCAATTGAATTTGCGAATAATAAATCAACGCCTGATTGTACTTTTCTTCCAAAAGCAAAATATCAGCCAATTCCATTTTAGCATCGGCTTTTTGATATTCGTTTAAATTCAATTCTAAGGCTTTTTTGACTACTGCCTTTCCTTCTTCTGTTTTCTTCAAATTAAAAGCCAGAAAATGGGCTTGAATGATTTGCAAAGATAAGGTAAAAGGATTGATTTCGTAAGTTGCCAACAATTGCTGCAATTCCTGATTGATAATTGGATAATCTTTCTCCTGTGCTTTATCAATTTTAATTTGCATCAAATACGCATTACTCTGAATCAGCAAATCGCGGTCTTTAGTGTTTTGAAGAATGAAATTCAGAATTTCCTCAGCCGTTTCGTCATCATCTTCATTCATTGCGAACTGACTCAAATTGACAATACTCATCAACGATTCCGGTTCGCGTTTGTAAATGGCTTTTTCCTGAATAAACGCTTTTCCGAATTCTTTCTGCTGTACATAAAACCAGCTTAGATAATGATTCCAAAAAACATCTTGATCTTTCTGAGTTTTTAAGATTAATGCTTTTCGCATCGCATCTTTAAAAGCTGTATTATCGGTTTCGCCGTTCATGAATCGAGACAATTGCGTCTGAATCAAATTGGTGTTTTGCGGATTTGTAAACGATTCTGTCAATAATAAATCGATCATCAAATCGGTTTTTCCTAACTGACCGTACAACATTCCGATTTGAAAATTGAAATTGAAGTTCGGCTGAACTTGCATTGCGGTCTGATACGCTTTTAAAGCATATTCCAACAAAACTTTTTTCTCAAACGAAGTTGCGATTCCGTACACATCATTCGGACTCGTTTTTATTTTTTCGATTGCCTGTTCGTAGTAATTTTTTGCTTTCGAATCATTTTTCTGCAATTGGAAATTATATCCCAATTCAACTAAAAAAACACCTTGCTTGTAACGATTAAAACGATCTTGAATTGCTTTTTCGGCATTTGCAAATTGCTGCAATTGCTGATAACAATCGACTGTTCTTAAAAAATATTGGGTATTCGATGGTGCTGCTCGCAAAAGCTCTTCGTAACTGATTTTAGCTTTATCGAAATCACCTTTGTCGTAGTAATATTGAGCCAATTGCTCGTTTTGGCCAAACGCAAAACCAGAACATAACAAAACGATACCGATTAATATGTTTCTCATACTTTTTTAGTTTTCAGTCGCAGTCGCAGTTCTCAGTCAAACTGCAAACGTCACTTTTTAGTTTTTAGTCGCAGTCTCGGTTTTCAGTCTAAGTTTTACTGTAAACTGCGACTGTAAACTGGGACTTTTTTAGTTTTCCAAAAAATCAATCCTAAACCAATTAAAATAAATGGGATACTTAAAATTTGCCCCATATTAATCAGCATATTATTCTCGAAAGCTTCTTGATTTTCTTTGAAAAATTCAATTATAAAACGAGCTGTAAATAATAAAGTTAAGAAAGTTCCAAAGATTAATCCCTGCGTATTTCTGATTTTTTCTGATTTGTACATATAAAACAGAATTCCGAAAATCAATACATAAGCAAAAGCCTCATATAATTGCGTTGGATGTCTCGGAATCAAATCGTCTCTCTGAAAAACAACTCCCCAATTTCCGTTGGTTGGTTTTCCGTAGATTTCAGAATTCATAAAATTCCCCATTCTGATAAAAGCGCCCGTTACAGGAACTGCAACAGCCATTTTATCCAAAAGTCCTAAAAATTGAACTTTGTATTTTCGGCAATATAAAATCATTGCCGTGATAACTCCGATCGAACCTCCGTGACTTGCCAATCCTTGATAGCCCACAAACTGATAAGCTCCTTTTATTTTTTGAATTGGTAAAAGAATTTCTATCGGATGTTTGAAGAAATAGTCTGGTTCGTAAAAGAAACAATGTCCAAGTCTTGCACCTAAAACGGTTCCGACGATGACATAAATAAGTAAAGAATCGAGATTGTCTAAAGAAAGATTTTCTTTTTTATAAATGTTTCTTACGATATAAAACCCGAGAAGAAGTCCGCAGGCAAAAAGAGCTCCGTAATATTTAAGAGGAAAACTATCTGTAATCCAGAATATAACGGGATCAACGTTCCAGTTTAAGATACCGTTTTTCATGTAGTCTGAGTTTTTAGTCTCAGTTTTCAGTTTTCAGTCTCAGTTAGCAGCTGAAACTGCAAACTGAGACTGTGACTGTAAACTTAAAACTAGTTTATAATATCAAATCCGCAGTAAGAACGTAAAACCTCTGGGATTACGATTCCTTCTGGAGTTTGGTAATTTTCAATAATTCCAGCTAAAACACGTGGAAGCGCTAATGAACTTCCGTTAAGTGTGTGCGCCAATTGGTTTTTTCCGTCTTTGTCTTTGAAACGTAATTTCAAACGGTTTGCCTGGAAAGTTTCAAAATTAGAAACAGAACTGATTTCTAACCAACGATCTTGTGCTGTTGAAAACACTTCAAAATCGTAAGTTAAAGCAGACGTGAATCCCATGTCGCCTCCGCAAAGACGTAAAACTCTATATGGTAATTTCAATTCTTGAAGAATCTCTTTCACATGTTCTACCATTCCGTCAAGCGCAGCATAAGAATTATCTGGATGCTCAACACGAACAATTTCTACTTTATCAAATTGGTGCAAACGGTTTAATCCACGAACGTGCGCTCCGTAAGAACCTGCTTCACGACGGAAACATGGCGTATACGCTGTATGCAAAACAGGAAGATCACTTTCGTTTAAAATAACATCACGGAATAAATTTGTAACTGGAACCTCAGCCGTTGGAATCAAATATAAATCATCAATTGTAGAATGATACATTTGTCCTTCTTTGTCTGGCAATTGTCCTGTTCCAAATCCTGAAGCTTCGTTTACCAAATGAGGAACTTGAACTTCATTATATCCAGCAGCTGTATTTTTGTCTAAAAAGTAATTGATTAAAGCACGTTGTAAACGAGCCCCTTTTCCTTTATAAACAGGAAATCCTGCTCCAGTGATTTTTACACCCAATTCAAAATCGATAATATCATATTTCTTTACCAATTCCCAGTGTGGTTGTGCGCCTTCGTGCAAAACTGGAATATCTCCTTCTTGAAAAACATTTAAGTTATCATCTGGAGTTTTTCCTTCAGGAACAATGTCTGCCGGAAGGTTTGGCAAAGTGTATAGTTTATTCGTTAACTCAACAGCCAAAGCTTCTGCTTTTTCGCTCAGTTCTTTACTTTTCTCTTTTAGTGAAACTGTTTTTTCTTTTAAGATTGCCGCTTTAGCTTTCTCACCAGCTTTCATCAATTCACCAATATCTTTGGACAATTTATTAGATTCTGATAAAGTATTGTCTAATTCCACTTGTGCAGCACGACGATTTTCGTCTAATTGAACCACTTCTTCAACAACGCTTTTAGCATCGATATTTCGTTTTGCTAAAGCCTTGATTACTTTCTCTTGATTTTCTCTAATAAATGCAATTTGTAACATAGCTTGTTTTTTATAACTATTGTATTTTTTATAACGGAAGCAAATTTAAGGAAATGTTTGTTAACAATAGGTCAAAGTTTTGCAGTAAAACCGAAATCTCCTATAAACAGCAAAAGCACTCCTAAAGTGCCCTTGCTATTATTTGTGTTTTATAAAGTTTTATTCCAAAAAACGATGCCTGTCGTCTCTATGAAAAGCATAATCATTACCGTTATACTTCAGTTTTTCTACTTCTTTTTTAATTTTCAAGTCGCTTTTTTCTTCAATTCCGTTTTCTACATCATCTTCAAAAGCTTCTTCATAAGAAAAGTTTTTAGTGATTATCAAATCAAAATAGCCGTTTGTTTTCTGATCTGAAAAACTCATTCCGGTTTCTAAAGTTTCGATTTGAAAAGTTCCGCTGCCGTTAGAATCTCCATTAGTCAATCGAATTGGATATTCGTATAAAACCTTTCTAATTTCATTATCTACCAAAGTAACCAATGTAAACTTTTGCTCAGTATACAATACAATTCTACTTTTTGCGCTGGCTTCGGTATAAAAAGCAATCGCAGGAGTTTTTTCATCTAAAAAAACCAGATCTTTCAATATATGTGATTTCGAAAACTGAATGGCTTCATTATCATAATAACCTAGATTTTCATCAAATTCTTCGGCGATTATGCTTCCGTCTTCACGATTTACGAATAAGTATTTACGCTGAAAATAATTTCCCAATTCTTCGTCATCTTGAGATTTCAATACTTTTTTATCTCGTGAAACAGTCGTCAGAACAAAAAAAGCGGTTTGATCATCATAATTGATCGAACTTGACTCGGCGATTCTAATATCTGAATATTTGATTTTAAGACTTGAAGCTACTTTTGAAAGCAACTGCAAATTCATTTCTTTAGAATCTTCAATAGCATCGAGATTTTTAAAAATGAGTTTTCTTATGGGCTTTTTATTATGACTAAGATGTGCTTGCGTTTCTGAAAGCAATTCCTGATACTGAGCTTCAGCATCATTTTGAGGTTTTTCGTTTTTCCCGCAGGAATACAAAAACATCAAAACGGCACTTAAAAGAATCGTTTTTTTCATACGTGTAGATTTTTGTTAGATTTTTTTTGGGTGTTCCAAATATATAATTTTCTTACAAACCACAGCGAAAAAATAAAAACTTAATCTCTCTTAATTTCGTGTCCTACAAACTCTTCCAGTGTTTTAAACATTTCTTCAACTGAAAGCACTTCTGTATCGGGATGCGATTTTAAGAATGCGGCATTCAATTCAGCCAGATTTTCATCCAATTCAAAATAAGCATTGTTATTTAGCAAATCCTTGAAAGCGTTTGGAGCATCGAATCTATCTTTTAGAAATTTTCCCAATTTGATATTGCTCTGCAAACGCAATTTGCGGCATTGTTCTTTAAACAATTCCAAATGTTTTTCTGCACCAATTAAAGCTAAACCTTCTTCTATTAATTCGTTCAATTCTTTATTCCATCCTGAATCGTGAACAAACTTCGAAAAATTTCCTTCAGCATATTTTGAAGCATAAAAATCCAAATAGTAACTCATCAAAGCATCTTCGTGAATCAAATCGTCGTCTATTTTTTCTTCTCGCATTAAATTGATTACCGAAATATTCGAATTTACAACGTCTTGAGGGTTTTCGCTATTCGCCGCAGCTTCTGAAATGATGATTTTACCGAATTCCATTTGAATTTTATTTAAAGGATTGTTTTGCAAAGTTGAGAGAAATAATAATACAATCCACATTTTTCTGCACGTTTCCTTACTTAGCGGACTTTAATTTCATCATTACAAAATAGAAAAATCGTATTTTAGCACGATCTGAAACTCTTCCTCAAGCTAAAAATGGAAAACACGGAACAAGCTCATTTTGAAAAAACATTTTCTTATCTCAAAGAAGTTGGAAAAATATTGCCCAATTCCAAAAGTTGTTTTGATCTTTTAAAAAAACTGGATTTTCAAACAACAGATTTAGAATCAGATATTTTAATTGCTACGTTACACCAAATACAATTTGCTTCTAACACGAATACTTATTTTTACTTCTATTTTCCGCTAGTCAGTCATATTTTGCATTACAAACCTCATTACGAAAAAGAAATTTTAAAGTATTTAATAGGTCCGAACTTTGCAAACGGCACATCGGAAGTCGGAGAAATGATAGACGTGATTATTGGAGCAATGAAGTACAAACTAAACGAAAATCAAGATTACTTAAGCAAAGAAAGTCAAGATTGGATTACCAACGAATTACCTAAATTAGAAAAAGAAGTACAACGCGAAATAGATCTTTGCTGGAAAGAACTTGACGAATAAATTGTGGTCACAAACCGCACAAATCTTTTTTATCATATTTATCGTTACCAATCACAATCTTTAATCAAAATTAACGTTATCTTTATCTAATAAAAGATGCTGATAAAACTAAACACCTTTAACGCAACTATTTGGATAAAAATGCATCTGTTTATATAGAGAAAACTTTATGCAAAAGTTTTTGCAACCAAAACCAAAACAATGAAACAGATTATCCTAATATTTAGCATTCTGCTTGCTCTAACAAGTTGCGACAATGAAGATTTGCCAAACTCAGATGTGCAATATTCTTTAATTGCTAAAGGAGATTCTTTTTCAAATGAGGAAAGTCTTGCTGCAAGACATATCATTATCAAAGACCAAAAAGCTTGGGAAAAATTAATTGCAGAAATGAATGTTTCTACTAATTTATCTGATGATTTTAAAGAAATCAATATTGATTTTAGCAAATATCAAGTCATTGCGGTTATCGATAAAACTCAAAATACCGAAGGACATTCTATAGATATTGTTGAAATTACCGAAAATCGAAATACCATAATCGTAAAAGTCGAAAAACTTAAAAACGGAAATAGTACTTTAAAACTATCAAGACCTTACGATATTATCAAAACAGATAAAACAGACAAAAAAGTCATTTTTGAGCAATAATATTTGATTCCCACAAACTTTTAATTATTTCATTAATGGATAATCCAAAAATAAAGGAAAATCAATTTGCGGTTGGACAAGCAGAATACACAACTGGAATAATATTAAAGAAAAACAATCAATATTATAACTCAGGAGAAGACATTCAAGAAGTTTACTCAATATTTGAAAATTTAGATCTTGCAAAAGCATTTACAGAACAAGGCATTTCTAAAAATTCAAACATCGAATATTTTATACTCGATCATAAAGGCAAGTCAGTATATATTGTAGACCAAAAAGGTGAAAGAAAATAAACACTTTTTGGAGTTTCAAACTAAATCCCTTTATTCTCTACCAGCAAACCTTTCAATTCATTGGTTTTCAAATAAGCCGCAAAACGTCCAGAAAGCAATAACATTTCTTTTTCTTCGGGAGTTGTTTTTAGTTTGGTTTCAACATGCGAAGCATATTCGTAAAGCATTAAAAGTTCGCTTGCATCAAAATCTTTAAATTTTTCCCTATCTAAACTAGAAAGCAACGGCTCGCCAAATTTGTCTTTCTTAAAACTATCTGAACCAAACTTAGCAACCAATTCTGCTTTAAAATCATCATGAAGTTTCAGCCAGCTTGCAACTTCATCGTCGGTATCTTTCAACTGCGTTACCAAATCATCGTATTTCTGATCTTTTTTCAGGGTTAACAAATAATCGCGCAAAGTTGTAAAACCAATGATTTGATAGTTTGAGGTTGGAATTTTGTATCTGTCCAGCACATTTTCTACATCTTTTTCAAAAGTCATATATCGGGTTTGAACCGTGTACAAAGAAGCCGTTTCTAACAAAGAAAGCAATCCAATTTTCCCATCATTTATAAAAGGCGCTTTCTTCCCTTGCCCTAAACAATCAATAAAAAGCGCTTTTTTGTTTTTGTCTTTGACTTTAGAATCGTTATGAAGCAATTCAATCAAAGTTTCGTAACCCATATTATCCGAAGCGCCGCCATCAATCACACATAAAATTTTATCTTGATTTTTGATTCCGAATTTGGTTTTAGGAAGAACTCCAGGAAAAGCCGAACTTGCTGTAATCGCATAAGTCAACGGAAAATCATAACCGTTATTGATATGATTTTCGTCAAGCGAAAGTGAAGCTTTATTTGGAGCCAAAGACGAATTGATTTTTAAAGCCCGAATAATGTGCGGCATAAACGGAAAACGTTCTCCGTTGTTATAAGCCGTTCCGTTGGCCACCAAAATGGGCAATTGCGGATTGAGTTTGCTGTCTTTCGGAATAAAGAAATCAGACAAAAGCATTTGGGTTTTAAACTTATTCTGATTTTCCGGATTAGTGCTGTCGTATTGCAAAACTTCCAAATCAAGACGCTGCGCCATCGAGACTTTTTCTCCTTTTTCGTTTCTGCTATTATTTAAAAGAGAAAAAATAGTAGCCGATTTATTGACATCTGATTTGAAGGCATCGGCTTTAGAAAAATAAAATTCGTTGAAGGTGCAATTGTCAAATTGAAGTCTGTTTTTCAAAATCGTCAAATAATATCCTGCCGAATAACATCCGCCAGAAACGGTCGAGAAATAGTCGATTTCATTTAGAAAATTGCGATTCGTATCGTCTTCCTGAATTTCTTCTAAACCCAAAAGAACACCCATACTAAAAAACTGCGCTCTCGATCCGCCGCCAGAAATAGCAACTCCCAAAGCAATATTCGGATTTTGAAATCGGTTGTCGCGATCCTGAACCGATTTGTATTCGTTTAAATTGACTGCAGGAATGGAGTTGTAATTAATCTCAGAAAAAAGATTAATCTTATTTTGAGCCATTCCTTCATTCATTAAAACAAGAAAAAAAAATCCTATCGAAAGTCTTTTAAACATCATAAACGACAACATATTTTTGAATGTTTAAAATTAATTGAATTAATTCAAAATAAAATGTTTGCCCATTGATTTTTAACTTTTTCTGATTTCATTTTTGATTTCGAAAGCAAATTTTTAATCAAAAAGTAATATTAAAATAACCCTGAAAAACAAAACGTGTCTATGAAATACAAGAATAAAGCGTAATTTTATTCCATTCATAATCGATTTAGGGGCAAAATAGAAAAATATGAACGGAAGAAAAGCATTAGAATATTACGTTTTAGACGTATTCTCAAACGAAAGCTATAAAGGGAATCCGCTTTCTGTAGTTTTTACAGATGGAAATTTAAAATTAGAAACTTATCAGGATATTTCTAAAGAATTTGGCTATTCTGAAACGTCTTTTGTTTATTATTCTACGAGAGAAAAAGCACTTGTAGTTCGTTCGTTTACGCCAACCGGAATCGAAATTGATGGTGCGGGCCATAATTTATTAGGCGCAGTCTGCGGTGCTCTGCTAAAAGGGATGCCCATTTTTGATGAGCAGAACGAAAGTGAGCCTTTTGTAATTATGAACCATTCAGCAATTCCGGTAACAGTAAGTTTTGATTTGGATACTTTTTTTCCAGTTGTTCAAATGCATCAAAAATCGGCAGTTATAAAACAAGAAATCCCAACCTATAGAATTGCTGTGGCTCTCGGTTTAAAAATTGAAGATCTAGATGTCAATTCTTTTGTGCCAACAATAGTTAAGACGGAAGTTGCACATACAATGGTTCCTATAAAAAATAGCGAAATATTGAACAGCTTTGTTCCAGACAATCAACTTTTAATACAGATCTCAAAAGAATACAATTTTGAAGGTTTTTATTGTTTCGCTCCTGCGGATGAAGGTCAGGATCATATAGTTGAAACGAGATTCTTCAACCCTATCATCGGAATAAATGAAGATCCTGCAACAGGAACGGCTGCGGGTCCTTTAATTGGTTTTTTAACGGAGAAAAAATTCACTAAATCTGATAAAGAATATAAAATTCTTCAAGGCGTAAGGTTAAAACAGGCCTCAATAATTGAAGTAATGAATCGTGAAGAAGATATTTTGGTTGGAGGTTCTTCGATCATTACAATGAAAGGGGAACTTTATATATAAAAAAAACCGCATCTGGCAGAATGCGGTTTTAAAATATTTAAAACTAGATAACCTCTTAGTTCGTTTTCATTGGCGGTAAATCGAAAGCCTTTGAATCGTGTTCGAAGTTGTTTCTGTGTGCTCCATCGCAAAATGGTTTGTTTGCAGAATGTCCACAACGGCAAAGACCTAATGCAGATCTTCCTTGTAAACCGTAAAGTGCTCCTTCTGGATCCATAATTTCAAAATCTCCTTCGATTTTGATTGAACCATTTTTATTGATGATTAATTTAGTCTTGCTCATAAACTTGTTTTTTTCCGCTGCAAAGATTGCGAAATATATTCTCATTTATAAGCGCGAAACGTAGTTTAAACTGGTTCTATTTTATTTGTGATTTGCCACGAAGACGCAAAGGCACAAAGTTTAATTTTAAGTCAAGAATTGACCATACGGTTTGTCATTTCGACGAAGGAGAAATCTCCACGAGTAACTCCGTTTCTAAAAGCGCCAATCTTTGTCGAGCTTCTTGCGGAGATTTCTCCTTCGTCGAAATGACAAACTAGAATAAAAATCTTAGCGTCTTTTATCTTTACTGACAAAAAAACTATAGCGTCTTGTAAACGAAATTTTTAAACTTCACACTTCCTTTTCCGATAGAACAAAGTCCGATTCTTAATCCTAAGAAACCACTCAAAACGTTATGATTGTATCCTGAAACTTCTACAGAATTTTCAATTTTCTTCCAATCTTTTCCATCAAGACTATAAAACATATCAACTGTATTTTTGATGTTTTTTAGTTTCAAAAAGACTTTTCGTTTATGCGTATTTTTCTCCGTTGGAAATTGCCATCCTCTCAAATTTGCCAAAATGTTATTTTGATCAGCTAAAATTCCTGAGTAATATTTGTTGTCATAAAAAAGCACCAAACCTCCCGTTGCGTCGCCTTCAATTTCCATTTCAACTTCAGCAGAATACGAATGCCCGCCTGGAACCACTACCAACGGAGAACTGTTTCCTACTCCATCGCCTTTTCCTTCAATTGTTAAAGTATTATTAGCAACTTTAAATCTTGAAGCTTCTACTCCACTATAAAATTTCCATTGTGGTTTTAAAGCCGAACCTCCAAAATTATCGCTCAAAGAAAATTCAGGAAGTGTTTTCCCTTCTGGTTTTGCAATTGGCTTATCTGTTTGAATATTATCTGGAATTTTATACCAACCCTCTTTTGTCCATTCAACAGGTTGCAATAAAGTCTGACGTCCTAAATTGTAATAATCTTTTTCGTAGGCATGAAAAATCATCCACCATTTTCCGTTTGCATCTTCAAAAACGGTACTGTGACCTTTTGACCACCAAGTTTCAGAACTGCTATTTGTTCTCACAACTGGATTATGAGGCGAGTTTTCCCAAGGTCCAAAAGGCGATTTCGATCTTGCCGAAATTACCATATGACTTGTCGCTGGGCCTGCAGTTCCGCCTTCGGCAACGGTTAAATAATAATATTCCCCACGTTTGAACAATTTTGGTCCTTCCATACAAAAACACTCAATGCTCCATTCGCGCGGAATTTTCCAACCGTCATAAACATGTTTTAATTCACTTGTTACTGAAAGTCCGTCTTTGGATAAAGCAACATAACCTCCATTACTGAAATATAAAAATCGGTTTCCTTTATCGTCTGTAACATGTCCGGGATCAATATTTCCGATTTTCAAATCTACAGGTTCGCTCCACGGACCGTTTATAGAATCGGCTGTAACGACAAAATTGGTATTATTCGCAGGAAAATAGATGTAATATTTATTGTTGTATTTGATTAAATCTGGCGCCCAAACTGCTCCAACGTATTTATGAAGCGCATTGGTTACAGGTTCCCAATTCATTAAATCGGTCGAATGCCAAATTAAAAGTCCAGGATAATAATCGAATGAAGAATGCACGACATAATAATCTTTTCCGTCTCGCAGCAAACTAGGATCTGGATAATCGCCCGCAAAAATTGGATTAGAATATTGGTTTTGTTTTAGACTTTCTGCTGATTGCGATTGAGAATAACCACAAAGAGAAAACAGTACTAAAAAGGTTAGATATATTTTTTTCATGTTTTGATATTTTTTTCAAATATAGTCAAAAAGACTATAAGGTTTTAATTGAGGAGATTTTTTGTGATTGTTACGCAGAGATGAGCTGAAGATTTTCGCAGAGATTCGCAAAGTTTTTTTATAAAAGAAGTCAAAATTAATCTCGCGAAGTCGCAGAGACCCTAAGTTTTGCTCTAGTTTGTCATTTCGAGGAACGAGAAATCTTCAGAAGAAGCTCGACAAAGATTGGTTCTTTTTGGAGCGGAGTTACTCGCGGAGATTTCTCGTTCCTCGAAATGACAAACTCAATGGTTAATCCTTGGCTTAAAGCGAAAAAACTTTGCGCCTCTGCGACTTTGCGAGAACAAGAAATCAAAAAAATCTTAGCGAATCTCTGCGCTTTTTCTTTGTGAATCTCTGCGTAATAACGAAATCTCAATTCTATTGCTTATTTTTGCACTCTAAAATTCATATTAATGACACAGAATCCAAAGAGATATACGATCACGGCGGCATTGCCTTACACCAACGGACCTATTCATATTGGTCACTTGGCGGGAGTTTATGTGCCTGCAGATATATATTCGAGATATTTAAGATTGCAAGGAAAAGATGTAGCATTTATTTGCGGAAGCGATGAACACGGAGTTGCAATCTCTATGAAAGCCAAAAAAGAAGGAATTACACCACAGCAGGTTATTGATAAATATGATGGAATTATCCGTAAGTCGTTTGAAGATTTCGGAATTTCATTCAACAATTACTCAAGAACTTCGGCTAAGATTCATCATGATACGGCTTCGGAATTCTTTAGAACATTATATGATAAAGGAGATTTTATCGAAGAAGTAACTGAACAATTGTATGATGCAAAAGCAAATCAGTTTTTGGCAGACCGTTTTGTTGTGGGAACTTGTCCGAAATGTGGTAATGACGGAGCTTACGGAGATCAGTGCGAAAATTGCGGTTCTACGTTAAACGCGACCGATTTGATCAATCCAAAATCGACTATTACGGGAGAAACTCCAGTTCTTAAAGAAACAAAACACTGGTTTTTACCTTTAGATAGATATTCTGATTTCTTAACGGAATGGATTTTAGTCGGACATAAAAACGACTGGAAAACGAACGTTTACGGACAAGTAAAATCTTGGATTGACGCAGGATTAGAACCTCGCGCGGTAACACGTGACTTAGATTGGGGAATTGATGTTCCAGTTGAAGGTGCTGAAGGCAAAAAATTGTACGTTTGGTTTGATGCGCCAATTGGATACATTTCTTCTACAAAAGAATGGGCAGCGCGCGAAGGAAAAGATTGGGAACCGTATTGGAAAGATGAAGAAACAAAATTGGTTCACTTTATCGGAAAAGACAATATTGTGTTTCACTGCATCATTTTCCCAGCGATGTTAAAAGCAGAAGGAAGCTATATTTTACCAGACAACGTTCCAGCAAATGAGTTCTTGAATTTAGAAGGAAACAAACTTTCGACTTCTAAAAACTGGGCGGTTTGGTTGCACGAATATTTAGAAGAATTCCCAGATAAGCAAGATGTTTTGCGTTACGCTTTAACATCAAATGCGCCTGAAACAAAAGACAATGATTTTACTTGGAAAGATTTCCAAGCTAGAAATAACAACGAATTGGTTGCCGTATTCGGAAACTTCGTAAATCGTGTTGTGGTTTTAACTAACAAATATTACGAAGGTGTAATCCCGACTCCAAACGAATTTACAGAAATTGACGAAGCTACTTTAAACGAATTAAAAGCGTATCCAGCTGTAATTGCAAGTTCTGTTGAGCGTTATAGATTCCGTGAAGCTTTGGGCGAGTTGATGAATGTGGCTCGTTTAGGAAATAAATATTTAGCAGACGAAGAGCCTTGGAAAGTAATGAAAGACAATCCAGAGCGTGTAAAAACTCAAATGTATGTGGCGTTGCAAATTGCTGCTGCGTTAAGCGTTTTAGCTGAACCATTTTTACCTTTTACAGCTGCTAAATTGTCAAAAATCTTAAATTTAGGTGATTTGAAAGAATACTATAAAGGATTTAGCAAGTTCTTAAAAGAAAATCATCCTGGAGCTACAGATGTTGTTTTAGATAAAACATTAGGTTGGAATGATATTTCTGAGCATTCAGATTTAATTCCTGCTGGACATAAAATTGGTGAAGCAGAATTGCTTTTCGCTAAAATCGAAGACGAAGAAATACAAAAACAAATAGATAAATTGGAAGCAACAAAAACAGCTAATTTGGCTGAAAACAAACAAGCTGAACCACAAAAAGATTTAATTCAGTTTGAGGATTTTGCGAAAATGGATATTCGTATCGGAACTATTTTAGAAGCTGAAAAAATGCCAAAAGCAAACAAGCTTTTAGTTCTTAAAGTAGATACTGGAATCGATGTTCGTACGATTGTTTCAGGAATTGCTGAGAGTTTTTCTCCAGAAGAAATCATCGGGAAACGAGTTTCTGTATTAGCAAATTTAGCTCCAAGAGCTTTACGCGGTGTTGAAAGCCAAGGAATGATCTTGATGACAACTAATGCAGAAGGAAAATTAGTTTTCGTAAATCCAGATGCTGATGCACCAAACGGAGCGACTGTAAACTAAGGTTTTAGACTTTATATATAAAAGCGTGAATTGGTTAGAAATAACTGGTTCACGCTTTTTTCATTCCATAAATATCTGTGAGTACATTTTTCATCGAAATTAGTTTTCTTTCATAAAAAGTATGATATTAGTGCCGAAGTATTATTAGAAAAAAACCGACAATTATGGAAGTATTAGAAAGTTTGCCAACCTTATTGAAGTCTTTTTGGTATATCGCTATTCCGACAAGTTTAATTTTTCTTATTCAAACCGTTATTACCTTTTCAGGTCTTGACATTGCCGATGGTTTCGACACCGATTTTGACGCGCATTCGCATGATGGCGGAGATTTTCAATGGTTTTCGTTAAGAAACCTAATCAACTTTCTTTTAGGTTTTAGCTGGACAGGTATTTCATTTTATGCTACAATTGGCGAAAAGCCATGGTTTCTTATTACTTTATCTTTTGTTGTTGGAGTTTTGTTTGTGCTTTTGTTTTTTTTCGTAATCAAACAAGTGCAAAAACTAGCCGAAGACAATTCTTTTAAAATCACTAATACACTTGATAAAACTGCCGAAGTTTATTTGACAATTCCCGAAAACAAAAAAGGAAAAGGCAAAATCATGATCAGCGTTAACGGTGCTTTTCATGAACTGGAAGCCATGACAGAGAATGATAGAATTCCCTCTGGAAGCGCTGTAAAAGTGATCAAAATCGAAAACAACATTTTAATCGTAGAAACCATTTAACATAAATTATAATGATCAACCCAATTATTTTGATTGCAGTTGCGGCAATCGTTCTATTCGTAACCATTTCAGCATTAATCTCGAGGTACAAAAGATGTCCTTCAGATAAAATTTTAGTTATTTACGGTCGTACAGGCGGAACCTCAGCACGTTGTGTACATGGTGGTGGTGCTTTTATCTGGCCTGTTATTCAGGATTATTCATTTCTAGATTTAAAACCGCTTTCTATCGAAGCCAATTTAACTAATGCCTTAAGCCGTCAGAACATTAGAGTCGATGTTCCTTGTCGATTTACAATTGCTATTTCCACAGAATCTGACAGTATGAATACAGCTGCTGAAAGATTATTAGGTTTGTCATCAGAACAAGTTCAGGAATTGGCAAAAGATATTTTATTTGGTCAGTTGCGTTTGGTTATCGCTACAATGACTATCGAAGAAATCAACTCAGATCGTGATAAATTCTTGGATAATATTTCTAAAAACGTTGATAGTGAATTGAAAAAAATTGGTTTGAAATTAATCAACGTAAACGTTACCGATATTAGAGACGAGTCTGGTTATATCGAAGCTTTAGGAAAAGAAGCGGCTGCAAAAGCAATTAACGAAGCAAAAATTAGTGTTGCTGAGCAGGAAAAAATCGGTGAAATCGGTAAAGCACTTGCAGATAGAGAAAAAGACACTCAAATTGCAGAAACACATAGAGATCGTGACGTAAAAATTGCGATTACTCAAAAAGATAAAGAAATTAGTATTGCAACTGCTTCTAAAGACGAAACCATTGGTAAAGCTGAAGCCGCAAGAGATACCAGAGTAAAAACTTCTGAAGCTAACGCGATTGCAATTCAAGGTGAAAACGAGGCGAAAATTGCCATTGCAAATTCGGAAGCTATTCGTAGAGAAAAAGAAGCAGAATCTTTGCGTATTGCAATAGCAGCAGAAAAAGTACAACAAGCAAAAGCATTAGAAGAATCTTATCTTGCAGAACAAAAAGCCGAGTTGGCGCGTTCTGAAAGAGAGCGTTCTACACAAATTGCCAACATTGTAGTTCCTGCCGAAATTGCAAAACAAAGAGCAATTATCGAAGCACAAGCTGCAGCAGAAACCATCAGAGAAAATGCAAAAGGAGAAGCCGATGCTATTTTCGCTAAAATGGAAGCCGAAGCAAAAGGTTTATTCGAAATCTTAACCAAACAAGCAGAAGGTTACAAAGATGTTGTAGCTGCAGCGGGCGGAGATCCAAGCAAAGCATTCCAACTTTTATTATTGGAGAAACTTCCTGAATTGGTTAAAACTCAAGTTGAAGCCGTTAAAAACATCAAAATTGACAAAATCACCGTTTGGGATTCTGGAAACGGTCAGGGAGAAAACGGAAATTCTTCTACAGCCAACTTTGTTTCTGGAATGATGAAAACAGTTCCGCCATTAAATGATTTATTCAATATGGCAGGATTAAATCTGCCAACTTATTTAAAAGGCGAAGATGCTGCTCCTGAAGTTCCTCCAACTATTCAAGTAGAAGAAACAAAAGAGTAAAAAACTCCTTTTTAAAATAAAAAGCGCGAACCAATTAAGATTTTCAATTGATTCGCGCTTTTTGCTTTAATCTATTTGAGACTTTTAGTATTGATAAAAAAGTAAGATATTCGCTAAAAATATAAAAAATGATTAAATTATATAAATTACTCTTAGTCGCTTCAATTTTTCAATCCTGTAATTCAAACCAACAAACCCCAGAAATAGTTATTAAAAAACAAGCAACTGTTCTTTCAAAAAATTCCGAATTTGATTTAGCAAAAATTACTTTTAAAGAGAACCCATTTAAACTTTATTCTCAAAACATGTTAAACCCAAACAATGTTTCTTATGATGCTAAACGAGATGGGAAATTGACAGATGAAATGCTTCAATATAAAATTAGTACTACAATTACTGATTTTATGGATATTGACATTCCTAAAAATTTTGGATATCTTTATAGAAGCCCAGAATTAGACAGTATTGCAAGATTTGAAAACATTTATTTCAATTCACTTTCTTTGCTAACTAATAGTAATAAGAAACCAATAGCATTATACGCTGAAACCACTTTTACAACAGAAAAAGAAAGCAAGAAAAAGCTGGATGAAATAACAAAAAAACTTGGTAATCCCAAACATTCTTATTCTATTGGCAATGATTTCGATCAACGTTCCTACGAATGGGTTTTATCTGATAGAACTATTCAAATTCAAACATCATTTGGTTTTAGCATGTCTGTAAGCTCGGACGGTAATAATAGCAATGGAAAATATTACATATTAGATATATTAATTGTGGAAAATAAAAACAAAGAAGAACTCTATAACGCACACAAATATGAATTCCCAGATAAGATATTATTTGAAGGGAAATATCATAGTTATAAAGAATTTCAATTTGAAAAAAACACTGTTTTCGAGGATAATTTTCTTTTAAACTCAGCTAATGAAGCCAACTTAAAAGTAAAATATGGAATACAAGATATCTCATTAGAAAATGTCGATCAAACAACTACAAAACCAACTGCTGAATTTGACTAATAAAAAACCTTAATAAATTAAAATAAGTAAAGACCATCTGTTTATTTTTGAATATTAAAGATAAACAGATCAGTTTTTAGAATTTAAAATACATCAAATGAAAATTACCAAACCAAGATTAGCCTTAATTGCTGGAATACTTTGTATTTCAATTTTTCCAATCTTGGTAAAATTACGTTTAACTCCAGGACTAATTTCGGCATTTTACCGAATGGCTTTTGCAGTTACTTTACTTTTACCTTATGTCATTATTACAGGGAACTTTAAACTTCCAAAACCAAAATTTTTAATTTTAGCAGCACTTTGTGGCGTTATATTCTCGTCGGATGTTGCCGTTTGGAATATCGCCATTCAGGAATCAAGCGCGACACAAGCTTCGCTTTTAACGAATTTATCTCCAGTTTGGGTCGGAATTGGCTCATTTTTCTTTTTGAAAGTTCGTCCCGCTACTAATTTTTGGATCGGAACTGTAGTTTCTCTTTTCGGAATGATCACTTTGGTTGGTTTTGAGTTTTTTGTGGATCTGAACTTTGACAAAGCGTTTCTTTTTGCGGTTTTATCCGGAATCTTATATTCGATTTATCTTTTAATCAGCAAAAATGTTTTATCTCAAGTTGATGTTCTTTCGTTTATGACAATCAGTTTAACGTCTTCCAGTATTTATTTGGGAATTTTATGCTATTCGCAAAACGAACCTTTTACTGGTTTTTCAGATGCTGGCTGGTTTGTCTTGGTTTTGCAAGCTGTAATTTGTCAATTGTGCGCTTGGCTTTCGATCAGTTATGCCACACAACACATGCGCGCGACTAGAGTTTCGTTAAGTTTATTAAGTCAAGCTGTAATTACCTCTATTTTAGCTTGGTTGTTTTTGGAAGAAAAAATAACTTTACAAATGGTTTTCGGCGGAATCGTTCTCCTTTTCGGAATCCGAATTACTTTTTACGATAAAACTATTTCTTTGAAACGATTATTTTCTAAAAGCTAAAAGAAAGTTTCTCACAGATTACGCAGATTGAGCAGATTTAATTTTTTATCTTAACAGAAATTAATCAGGAAAAAATTAGTGTAATTACTTCGCCTGCTTTCAAAATCATTTATCTCAATAACTATTGGGAAAAAATTCGTGAATTCGTGGCTAAAAAACCTGAAACAAGTAAAAATTTGACACAAAAAAACTATGTTACATAAAACTAAAATACCAAACTTAAAAGTAATCGCATTTGATGCCGATGATACTTTGTTTGTAAACGAACCATACTTCCAAGAAACCGAACATAAATTTTGCGCTTTGATGGAAGATTACCTTTCGCATCAAGGCATTTCGCAGGAATTATTCAAAATTGAAATTGCCAATTTACCTTTGTACGGTTACGGAATTAAAGGTTATATTCTTTCAATGATTGAAGCCGCGATGAACATTTCAAACAATACAATTCCAGTTGAAGTGATTGAGAAAATCATTCAATACGGAAAAGAATTATTGGAGAAACCAATCGAACTTCTGGACGGAATCGAAGAAACGCTCGAAGCCTTAAAAGGAAAATACAAATTGGTTGTTGCTACAAAAGGCGATTTAAAAGACCAGCATAGCAAGTTGCATCGTTCTGGTTTAGGGCATTATTTTCACCATATCGAAGTAATGTCAGACAAACAAGAAATTGATTATCAGAAATTGCTTGGCCGTTTAGACATTCAAGCGCATGAATTTTTGATGATCGGAAATTCATTAAAATCAGATGTTTTGCCAGTTTTAGGAATTGGCGGTTATGCCGTTCATATTCCGTTTCACACGACTTGGGAACACGAAAAAATTAATCATACCATAGAACACGAGCATTTTAGTTCATTTGAAACTATTGCAGAAGTCGTTCCGAATTTATTATAATGAAAACACTTTTAGACTTAGAAAATTGGAATAGAAAAGAGCATTTTGCGCATTTCAAACAAATGGAAGAACCTTTTTTTGGTGCTACTGTAGAAATTGATTGCACCAAAGCATATCAAACGGCAAAAAGCTTGAACGCTTCTTTCTTCATTTTCTATTTGCATAAAACATTGGCAGCAGTAAATGCCATTGAGAATTTTAGATATCGCATTTCAGAAAACCAAATTTACATCAACGATCGTGTCGATGCGTCGGCAACAATTGGTCGTGAAGATGGCACTTTTGGGTTTTCTTTAATTGAATATAATCCCGATTTTAAAACATTTGAGCAAATTGCATTAACTGAAATTGAACGCATTCAAAACACAACCGGACTTTTCACGAGATCTTTTGATGATGATAATCTGATTCATTTCTCGGCAATTCCGTGGTTGAATTTTAGCTCCATCACCCATGCGCGCAGTTTCACGTATCCAGACAGCTGTCCGAAAATTTCTTTTGGAAAAATGATGGTTTCTGAAACTGGAAAAAGAACGATGTCAATGGCTGTTTATGTGCATCACGGTTTAATGGACGGAATGCATGTTGGTCAATTTGTAGATCTTTTTCAAGAGCTTATGAATCAATAAAAGAAGCGGAATAATTTACGCCTAAAAATACATGAAACGAATTTTTCTTTTTTTGTTTTTAATCTCCAATACTGTTTTGTTAAGTCAGACAGTATTGACTTCTTATGCAATCGATTTTAAAAACAAAATAGATCAATCGGAAATCATGACTGGCGAAAATACGGTTACTCATGATGTATTTGTCTTTGCCGCCAGCGCAGACAGCCTTTCGATATTAAAATACAATAGCGCTTTATTCTTAAGAGATAAATTTGTTACAAACCGTCAATTTGTTGAGAACAAATCTTTGATGGGTTATAGTTTTAGCGAAGACGGAAATCCTACTTTATATTGGTTTTCGAGGGAAGAAAAATCAATCATTTTAATTAAATATTATCTGGAAGACAAAACTAGCAGAGCGCTAAAATTTGCCATTCCGCTTGACGATAAATTTATATTAACGCATTACCAGAAAGACAACAATTTCTATTTGTTGATGAAAGAAAAAACAAAAGAAGCATTGACGGCTTTTATCTTTAAAAATGGAATCGCTCAAGAGAAGTTTCTAGATTTTAGTTCTTTCAAATTTATAGACCGTAAAACCCAGCCTAAAACATTCAGTCAAATTTTGAATGAAAATCCGATAGAGAAAATGGATTCTGGCGAGTACAATCTATTGTATAAAGTAAGTGCAAAAAGTAAACTTTACACCCTTCCTAACCGTTTGATCCTAACATTGGACCAAAGTTTTAGAAAAACCCAATTGTTTGATATTGATTTAGATAGTTTAAAAATAAAAGAAAAGACTTTTATGAAACCCGTTGGGGAGAAAAATCCAAAAACGTCTAACTCTTTTTACCACGAAAATAAATTATATCAAATCAATGTTAACGCCGACGAACTATTGTTTGATATAAAAGATTATGAATCTGGCGAATCCGTAAAAACATTTGCGGTTTCAAAAAACGATACGATCCGTTTTAGTAATTCGCCTTTACTGATGCAGATTGAAGATCGCGAACCTCGAAAATTAAAGAACACAGCAAAATTTTTAAAGGCATTATCTTCTCTTGATGCAGGGCTTTCGGTTTATAAAAACCAAAACAATCTCTTTATCACTTTAGGAGGAACGGGCAGCGATTTGAAAACGATATCCATGAATGGTTTTAATTTTAATGATCCTTTTGGCGATTTCCCTTCGAACAGTTATTACAATATTGAAAGTAATTATTCTGTGTTTTTTGAAAGTGTTTGGACCAAAAAATTAGAGTTAACCCACGAAACTCATGAACCTTTTGCGACTGATAAAATCTTTTATTTTTTAGATTCTCATAAAGAAGCCATTCTTCCAAATACGCTTAAACTGAGTAATTACAGCATTTTAAGTTATTACGACATTGTTGCAAAACAACTTGTTCTTCGCAAGTTTACTGACGGATTTAATTAAACCAATTTCTTTTAAGACAATTGATTCACAGTTCCTTAAGTTTTTATTTCTTAAAGACTTTTTTTATGCTTGAAGAAAATATCTTAAAAATTTGGAATAAATTTTGATGAAATTCATTTATGAAAAAACTGCTACTATTTTCCGTTTTGTTTTCGAATATGGTTTTGTTTGGCCAAACAGTCTTGAACTCTTTGCCATTGAATCTGAATAATTTGGCAAAAACTCAAATTCTAAATGTTGAAGATGAGAAAACCAATGACATTTATGCCATTGCTTGGGACAATACAGCCATAAACATTTTAAAATACAATAAATCGGTATTCTTAACAAGCAAGTTTACAGATTCGATAGGAAAGGAAGCAAATCGAAGTCTGATGGGATGTACTATTAGCGCAGAAAAACAACCAACATTGTATTGGATTTCACCAAACAACAAAAACATTCTAATTAGCACGTACGATCTGGATAATAAAACATCAAAGTTCTTAAATTTTGATTTTCCTAAAAACCACGAGTACATTATAAATTATTTCCAACAGAATAATGCTTTTTATATTCTTGGCAAAGAAAAAGACTTTGAACATCTTCTTCTTTACAAATTTGAAGATCAGAAATGTGAAATTAGAATGCTTGATTTTTCTTCCTTCACTTTCACTTACAAAGGCAATATAAAGACTTCTTTTAATGCGCTTATTAAATATTATCCAATCCAAAAAATGGAATCAGGCACTCTTAATCCTCTTGATCTTGCTTCAAAAACAAGTAAATTCTATGTCGTTGATGACCGTCTTATTTTGACATTTGATAATGGCGTAGCTAAAACTCAAGCTTTCGAAATTAACCTCAATACTGGCTCTTTAAACGAAAAAACATTTAGCAAGCCCGACTCCGAAAACTCTTTTGAGACTTCAAATTCATTTTATAATGATAAAAAGCTGTTTCAAATGCTGGCAAACGAAGATGAACTTGTCTTAGAAATAAAAGATTTTGATTCTGGAAATACCATTAAAAATTACTCCTTTTCAAAGAATGATACTATTCCGTTTAAAAACTCCCCTTTCTTTGTTCAAATTAATGATAGAAAACCTCAGCAGTTAAAAAACACTGCCAAGTTTCTTAAAAATTTAAACGGGCTTACCGCTGGGATTTCAATTGTCAAAAACAAAAAAAACAGTTTCATTACTTTCACTGGTTTTGGAGAAGCTAGAGCGTACTATTATTACTCTGAAAACCCTAACGATTTTGGAATGCGCGATTATTATACATTGAGTAAAATGGTCTATTTTGATGCTATGCTAAATCAAAATTTAGATTTTATAAGCGACAAACAATCAGAACCATTGGCAATGGATAATTTATTTTACTTTTTAAATACCCATAAAAACATCAAATTATATGATGCTTTGGATTTAAAAACTTATCGCATTTTGAGCTATTATGATGAGATTTCCAAACAGTTTATCATGCGAAAATTTACAGATGGTTTTATGATGGGAGATAGCGGAAACCCAATCATAGATAAATCTACGTTTTCAAACCCTGCTTCGTTTAAGACAATTAATTAAATGTCTAATGTTTCGGGGTTTCGAAAAAATCAAATGAATAATTTTTCTTAATTTTACAAAAAAGACACATATTATGCTATCAAAAAATATTGAATCGGCTTTAAACAAGCAAATCCGCATAGAAGCAGAATCTTCGCAAACTTATCTTTCTATGGCTTGTTGGGCTGAAGTACAAGGATTAGAGGGAATCGCTCAATTTATGTACACACAGTCAGATGAAGAGCGTGCACATATGCTTAAATTGGTTAAGTATGTAAACGAACGCGGAGGACATGCTCAGGTAACAGATTTGAAAGCTCCAAAAACAACTTATTCTACATTTAAAGAAATGTTTGAGGAACTTTATAATCATGAACTTTTTGTTTCGAAATCTATCAATGAGTTGGTACACATTACTTTTGAAGAAAGAGATTATGCAACACATAATTTCTTACAATGGTATGTTTCTGAACAAATCGAAGAAGAAGCTACGGCTAAGTCAATTTTAGATAAAATCAACTTAATTGGTGATGATAAAGGCGGACTTTACTTGTTTGACCGTGATATTCAGCAATTAACAGTTACTAGCTCAATCGCTATCAACCCTAAATAAAAAAGTTAAAGTTTATTTAGAATATTTAAAAATAACTTTTTTAGTTTATATTTGTCTCTGTTTTTATAATACAGAGGAAAATTGAGCAAGAAAGAAAAAGACAAGGACAAGAAAAAGGATAAAAAAGACAAAAAAAATAAAGTTATCCTTGAGAAAATTAAGAAGATCGAAAATTGTAAATCTTCTTGCTGTGAGAAATATAAAAAAAGTGAAAAGAAACGCTGCTCACGCTGTCCTATGTTTGATTTATTCAAAAAAACTGCTTAACGCGATATAGAAAAACCCATCAGATTTCTCTGGTGGGTTTTTTAGTTTTAAATTGCAGTCCACTTTCGATTCTAATTTTATTTATGAAAAACGATATTACAATTCCTAAATCTAGTCTTGACTTTTTGGTTGAGTTAAAAGAAAACAATAATAAACCGTGGTTTGAAGCCAATAAACCACAATATTTAATCGAATTAAATCATATTGAAAACTTTGCAGGCGCTTTATTGAAAGAACTTTCCAAAACAGATGTTTTAGAAAATGCTTCGGGTAAAAAAAGCGTTTACAGAATCTATCGCGATATTCGTTTTTCTAAAGACAAAACTCCTTTTAAACATTATTGGGGCGGAAGTTACACTCGCGCAACCGCAGCAAGACGCGGTGGTTATTATTTTCATTTAGAAAAAGGAAATACCTTTTTCGCGGGCGGTTTTTGGGGACCAAATGCTGTAGATTTGAAAAGAATAAGAACTGAATTTGCGCATGATCCTGAAACCTTTCAGAAAATACTAAATTCAGAATCTTTCAAAAGCAATTTTGGAACATTACAGGGCGAACAGCTTAAAACCAAACCAAAAGGTTTTGATGTCGATCATCCCGCAATCGATTTGCTTCGTTACAAACAGTTTTTAGTAATAAAGCGTTTTACAGACAAAGAAGTATTGAGTCCGCAATTTTTAGAATTGGCGTTGGATGCTTTCAAAAACATGAGACCATTTTTTGATTATATGAGCGAAGTGCTTACGACTGATGCTAATGGTGTTTCAATTATATAAAAAATAAAACCCGACAGATTCATCCCGAGGCTTCGGGATGAATCTGTCGGGTTTCTGCTTCTAAATTACTTACTCAACAGTAAAATTTCATTTACGACGACTTCGGTTATATAACGCTTTTCACCGTTTTTATCATCATAACTTCTGTGTGTCAGTTTACCTTCAACGGCAATTTCTTTTCCTTTCACGACAAACTTTTCGATAATTTCTGCCGTTTTCCCCCAGGCAGTTATTCGGTGCCATTCGGTTTGTTCAACTCTTTCGCCTTTGTCGTTTTTGTAATAATCCTTCGTGGCAATTGAAACGTGCGCTAGCTTTTTGCCGTTTTCTAATGTTTTGATTTCTGGATCGTTTCCTACATTCCCAATTAACTGTACTCTGTTTTTCATGGCGTATATTATTTAAGTATTATGAGTTGAACTGTTCTTCAAATTCAACGTTGCAAAGATGCGAATGACCAACACTGACAGTCGGTTGTTAACTATTTACTATCGACTATAACTATTTGTAAGCGTTTGTAATTGGAAATTGTTTTTTGTATATTTGAGATAAATCTTACGATATGCAGACAAAAATTAAAAAAGTTGAGTTAAGAAACCTTGAAATTGAAGACTATAAACAATTAAAAAAATCAATGATAGAATCGTATCCAGAAATGGCCGATTCGTATTGGGGTTCTGACGACATAGAAAGATTGCTTTCTATTTTTCCGGAAGGACAGTTAGTCATTTTAGCTGACGGAAAAGTTGTTGGTTCTGCCCTATCTCTTATTGTTGACGAAAAATTAGTAGAAAAAAGACATAATTACCAACAGATTAGCGGTGACTACACCTTTTCTACCCATAATCCAAACGCCGAAATTTTATATGGAATAGATGTTTTTATTCA
Source organism: Flavobacterium sp. HJSW_4 (assembly GCF_042436695.1). Taxonomy (NCBI): domain Bacteria; kingdom Pseudomonadati; phylum Bacteroidota; class Flavobacteriia; order Flavobacteriales; family Flavobacteriaceae; genus Flavobacterium; species Flavobacterium sp. HJSW_4. The sequence goes on along the minus strand of NZ_JBHNPP010000016.1, from coordinate 55,089 downwards.
TCCAAATTATAGAGGTTTACGTTTAGGGCGCCGATTATATGATGCGAGAAAAGAACTTTGCGAACAATTGAACTTAAAAGCGATTGTTTTTGCAGGAAGAATTCCGAATTATAGAGAACATGCTAAAAAAATGTCTCCCAAAACTTATATCGAGAAAGTACGTGCCAAAGAATTATACGATCCAGTTCTTTCTTTTCAATTAAGCAATGATTTTCATGTTTTAAAAATCCTTAAAAATTACTTGGAAGGCGATGAAGAATCGAAAGAATTTGCCGTTTTAATGGAATGGAACAACATTTATTACGATGATAGTCCGAAATTGATTAATCTTAAGAAAAATATCATTCGTTTAGGATTAATTCAGTGGCAGATGCGTCCTTTGAATAATGTTGAAGCACTTTTTGAGCAAGCCGAGTTTTTTATCGATGCCGTTTCGGGTTACGGATCCGATTTTGCTCTGTTTCCAGAATTGTTTACTGCGCCTTTAATGGCCGATTATAACCATTTATCTGAAGCAGAAGCAATCCGTGAATTGGCAAGGCATACCGACCCAATTCAAAAACGCTTTCAGGAATTTGCTATTTCATACAACATCAATATCATTACGGGAAGTATGCCTTATATGGATGGCGGAAATCTGTACAATGTTGGTTTCTTATGCAAAAGAGACGGAACTTCAGAAATGTATACCAAAATTCATATCACGCCAAACGAAGTTATTCATTGGGGAATGAAAGGCGGATCTCAATTTAAAACCTTTGATACCGATTGCGGTAAAATCGGAATTTTAATCTGTTATGATGTTGAGTTTCCTGAACTTTCTAGACTTTTGGCCGATGAAGGAATGGATATTTTATTTGTACCGTTTTTAACCGATACACAAAACGGTTATACTCGCGTAAAACATTGTTCGCAGGCGCGCGCTATAGAAAATGAGTGTTATGTAGCCATAGCAGGTTGCGTTGGAAATCTTCCGAAAGTGAACAACATGGATATTCAATATGCGCAGTCTTCTGTATTTACGCCTTCTGATTTTGCTTTTCCGAGTAACGGAATCAAAGCAGAAGCCACTCCAAACACAGAAATGACTTTAATTGTTGATGTTGATCTGAATTTATTGAAAGAACTTCACGAACACGGAAGTGTAAAAACATTAAAAGACAGAAGAACTGACCTTTATGAAATAAAAAAATTGGAGAAATGAAAACATGCCTCGAATGCTCAGCCAAAATTTTCGGTCGCGAAGACAAGAAATTCTGTTCGGACAATTGTCGAAATGCGTACAATAACAAAATAAATAAAGATAGTACGAATTTCATGCGAAATATAAACAACAAGTTACGCAAAAATTACCGTATTTTGGCAGAGTTAAATGTAGACGGAAAATCGAAGGCTTCTCGAGACAAATTATTGACAAAAGGTTTTGATTTTGAGTTCTTTACAAACATTTTACAGACCAAGACAGGAAATACATATTATTTCTTGTACGATCAAGGCTATCGATCCTTGGACAATGATTATTTTATGCTTGTTAAAAAAGAAATATAGTTAGTATTTATTCACCATGAGAAAAAACCCCACCTCAATTCTAGCCATAGTCTGCGTTTTAGCTTTACTTGGCATTATATATGCCACGATGATGCCGCAAGGAATCTCGAAAGATGATGAAGCGCTCGCTGAGTTTTCGACTGAAAGAGCCTTAAATCAGGTCGAGATTATTGCGCAGAAACCGCACTATGTCGGATCGACCAATCACGAGCTTGTTGCTAATTATCTTATTTTAGAATTAAACAGAATTGGTTTAGAAACGAGTGTTCAGGAAGGTTTTACTCTAAATGATAAAGGTCTTTTGGTAAAGTCAAAAAATATTTTGGCTCGAATTAAAGGAACAAACAATACAAAAGCACTTTTACTTCTTTCTCATTACGATAGTGCACCGCATTCTTTCTCAAAAGGTGCCAGCGACGATGCTTCTGGAGTCGCAACAATTTTAGAAGGTGTTCGTGCCTTTTTATATTCTAAAAATCCTCAAAAAAACGATATTATCATTTTATTCTCTGATGCAGAAGAATTAGGATTAAACGGTGCAGCTTTATTCGTCAACAAACATCCTTGGGCAAAAGACGTTGGTTTAGTTTTAAACTTTGAAGCCAGAGGAACTTCTGGACCAAGCTACATGCTGATGGAAACCAATAAAGGAAACGAAGCTCTGATTAAGGAATTTACGAAAGCAAAACCTTCTCATCCAGTTTCAAATTCGTTGATGTACAGTATTTACAAAATGCTTCCAAACGATACCGATTTAACGGTTTTTAGAGAACAAGGAAATATTCAAGGATTCAATTTTGCTTTTATTGATGGTCATTTCAACTATCATACGCAACAAGACGACGTCCAGCATTTAAATAAAAACACATTAGCGCATCAAGGCACTTATATTATGCCTTTGCTGAAATACTTCTCAAATATTGATTTAAACCAAACCGAGTCTACAGCAGACAATGTTTATTTCAATGCTCCTTTTACATTCATCAGTTACCCGTTTACTTGGGTAATGCCAATGACATTGATCGCTTTTGGTTTATTGGCTATTTTCATTTTTGTTGGAAAAGCAAAAAGAATCATCACTTTCACAGAAATTTTTAAAGGTTTTGTTCCGCTTTTAGGATCACTTATAATTGCAGGATTGGTAACGTTTTTAGGATGGAAACTTATTCTTGAAATTTATCCGCAGTATTCTGATCTTTTAAACGGATTTACCTATAATGGACATGCCTATATTGGCGCTTTTGTTACATTAAGCATTGCGATCTGTTTTGCTTTCTACCATCATTTTTCTGAAGCTAAAATCACGATGAACCATTTTGTGGCTCCTTTGCTACTTTGGATTATCATTAATGCATTTTTAGCGAATAGCTTAACAGGTGCAGGTTTTTTAATTATTCCAGTTTATTTCGGAATTTTATTATTCGGGATTTTTGTCTTCACACAACATTACAGTTTAGGAATGAATTTAATATTCTCTATTCCTGCATTGGCAATTGTTGCGCCATTCATCGTAATGTTCCCAATTGGTTTAGGACTTAAAATATTATACGGAAGTGCTATTTTAACCGTTTTATTATTCGGATTGTTATTGCCAATATTTGGCGCTTTCGCTAAAAAAGGAGCCTGGATAGTTGTATTCTTCCTTTCTTCTATGGCATTTTTCATTTACGCCGGATATCACTCTGGTTATGAATACGGGAAAGCCAAATCAAACAGTTTATTATACGTTTACAATGCTGACAACAATTCGGCTGTTTGGACGACTTATGATACTAATTTGGACGAATGGACTAAATCTTATTTAGGCGAAACCAATCAAAAAGCAGTTGGATTAAATACACTTCCGCTGTCAAGCAAATACAACACAACGTTTACTTACAGCGCTATTGCTCCAGTTGTTGAAATTCCGAAACCAACCATTCAATTTTTAAGAGATAGTGTTATCGGAAATAATAGATATTTGAAAATCAAGATTACTCCAAATAGAAAAGTAAACCGTTACGACATTTATGCTAATCCGAAAATGATGTTTTATAACTTTAAAGCAAACGGAGTAGCAACTTCTGGCGAAAAAGGAAATCGCCTGCAAAGAGAAGACAGCAAAATTTTATGTTATTATGTCGTAGCCAACGAACCGCTTGAAATGGAATTCTACATCAATAAATCGTCTATTTTTGATATGGATTTAATAGAAAGTTCGTTCGATTTAATGACGAATCCGTTATTAAATGTCAAACCAAGAAATGATTGGATGATGCCAACCCCTTTTGTTTTAAATGATGCCGTTTTAATACAGCAGAAAATTAAAAGATATACACCTCCAGTAAAACCGATCGAACCAGTTGTGGTTAAAGATAGTTTAGCGGTTACTAAAGATAGCGTAACAGCTCCGGCGGTAAAACCAGAATAAAAATAAAAAAAGGCAGACTTAGAAATTAAAGTCTGCCTTTTTCTTTAACAAGCGCATTCAATTTTCAAGCCTTGCTTTTCGCCTTTTGTGCCTTCGGTTGCATAGCCATCGATTTTCCACCATTCCAAACCGCCAATTAGTTCTTTTACTTTGAAACCTAATTTGGTCATATTCAAAGCTCCTTTTGTAGAGGCATTACAGCCAATTCCGGTGCAATAGGTCACATACAAAACATCTTTATCTAAATGTTGTGTAGTTTCTAAGTTCATTTCGCGATGTGGAATATTAATCGCATTCGGAATGTGTTCTTCGTCATAACCAAAAGCTCTTCTGGCATCGATTACGATTATTTTTTCTCCATTATTTAAAGCTTCAAATAAATCTGACGGATCCATTTCAAAAGCTAATTTGTTTTCATAATGTTTAATTTGTGCTTCCATGTTGTCTGGTTTTTTAATGTTTTACTTTTCCAAAAGTAGCCGAACATCAAACACCAGAAAAACGAAAAGAATTCATCAAGAGCATTACTTTTTTTCATACAAAAGCCAGCCTAAAATTTTGTTACTTTGCGTATTAATTCTTCAAAAAATGGAAATTCGTCATCTAAAATTGATCAAAGCAATCGTCGAAGAAGGAAGCATCACAAAAGCGATCGACAAACTTCATTTGACACAATCGGCTTTGAGTCATCAGCTCAAAGAAGCCGAATATCAATTGGGAACGGCCATATTTTTAAGAACAAATAAAAAACTGGTACTCACAAAAGCGGGCGAAAAAATCTACGAACTTGCCAATGAAATCCTGAACAAACTAGCCGAAACCGAAACTCAGATCAAACAAATGGTTTTTGGTGAGCATGGCGAAATCAGAATCAGTACCGAATGTTTCTCGAGTTACCATTGGCTTCCTTCGGTTTTAAAACAATTTCATCTTTTATATCCGAATGTTGAATTGAAGATTGTAGCAGAGGCCACTCATATTCCATTGCAAAAATTGCTAGACAATACAATTGACATTGCCATTGTAAGCGATCAAATAAAAGACAGCAACATCAAATATCAAGAACTTTTTCAGGATGAAATGATGATGATAGTTTCCGAAAATCATGCTTGGGCAGATAAAAAATATGTTATTGCAGAAGATTTCATTAACGAACATTTGATTATCCATTCGCTTCCTTTGGAAACGGTTACTATTCATCAATTTCTTTTGGCCCCAGCCAAAGTAAGTCCGAAAAAAATAACTCCAATGCCATTAACCGAAGCTTCTCTCGAAATGGTAAAAGCCGATATGGGCGTGATGTCGATGGCAAAATGGGCATTTACTCCTTATTTAAAAACCACTTCATTGCGAGCTGTTAAAGTTGGAAAAAATGGCTTGAAGAGAAAACATTTCATCGCCACTCGAGCAAATGAAAGTTATCCTGATTATTTTCATCATTTCATCAACTTTCTGCAATCTGAAATCAACTTACAATGGAATATTCAATAAGAAACGATTAAATTTTACAATAGAATGGGCGCAAAAGGAAAAGACAAAGTCCGATTTACTTTAGCTTTGTAAAAAATTTAATCTCGCAAAGTCGCTAAGACGCAAAGTTTTTTTATTTCACGCAGATTTTAAAAAGATTTAAGCTGATATACACAGATAATTATTTCAAATAAGATCTGTAAAAATCTGTCAAATCTGCATGAAACAAAACCTTTGTTCCTTTGACCCTCAAATAAAAAAAAATGAAACAAATAAGCATTTTAGGCTGTGGCTGGTTAGGTCTTCCTTTAGCAAAAACATTAATCGCAAAAGGTAATTCAATAAACGGATCAACAACGTCAGAAAATAAACTTCCTATTTTAAAAGATGCTGGAATAAATCCGTTTTTAGTGACGCTTGAAAGCGAAAGTATTTCTGAAAACATCTCTGATTTTTTAGTGGAAAGCGAAATTCTAATTATTGATATTCCACCAAAATTAAGAGCCGTTGATCCTAATTCTGAGAAAAAAGCTTTTGTAGAAAAAATCAAGAATCTGATTCCTTTTATAGAAAAATCGACGGTTAAGAAAGTGCTTTTTGTAAGTTCAACATCTGTTTATGGTGACAATAATGATTTTGTAACCGAAGAAACTAAACCCAATCCAGACACTGAAAGCGGGAAACAATTGGTTTTAGCTGAAAAGCTTCTTCAAGAAAATCAAAACTTTGAAACCACCATTCTCCGTTTCGGCGGATTGATTGGCGAAGATCGTCATCCTATAAAGTTTTTGGCTGGAAAAGAAAACCTAGAAAATCCAGATGCTCCAATCAATTTAATTCATCAAAATGATTGTATTGGCGTTATCGAAGAAATCATAAATCAGTCCAAATGGAATGAGGTATTTAATGCGGTTGCACCTTTTCATCCAACAAGAGAGGCGTTTTATTCCCAAAAGGCGATTGAAATGAATTTATCAGAACCGAAATTCAGCTCTGAAAAATCGAATATTAAAAAAGTGATTTCAAGTGAAAAAATTGAAAGCGTTTTAAATTATAAATTTGATTTGGATGATTATTAAAAATCATAAACCTTAGATTTTAAAATAAAAACACTATTTTTCCTTCATAAAAAATAATTGTTTTTACAGATGAAAAAACTGAGGTTTCTATTTTCAATCAGCATTTTATTCCTTTCCGTTTTTCAAAGTTTTGCGCAGGACGAATCTTATTCTTCTGATGAAAATCCAGAAAAAATAAAACAATTTCACGCTGATATTCTCTTAAAAGAAAATGGAAATATCATCGTTACCGAAACCATTAAAGTTTATGCTAAAGGCGAGCAAATAGATCACGGTATATTTCGAGAACTTCCGCTGATTAGTAATTCGTCAAAAGTTTCTAAAAATACGTTTTACACCGTTTTAAATGTAATGCGAGACGGTTACAAAGAACCTTATCATATCGATGGAGATTCTGAAACCTTTAAAATCTATATTGGCGACAAAGATTATATACTTCCGGAAGGAACTTACACCTACAAAGTGACGTATGAAGTCGAAGCGCAAACACACTCTTACGATGATTTTGATGAAATTTACTGGAATGTTAACGGAAACTACTGGCAATTTGAAATTGACAATGTTACCGCAAAAATAATTTTACCAAAATCCGCCAAAGCCTTTCAAACGTCTTGTTATACTGGAATTTTAGGATCGACAGAGCATGATTGCAATGCCAAAATAATTGACAATTGTGTTTATTTTACTTCTAAAAATCTAAAAAAAGAAGAAGGTTTTACCATTGCAGCAGGTTTTCCTAAAGGAATTGTACACCAGCCGTTTTTCTCTCCGCATTTTAAAATGGAGGAATTTTTAGATCTGGAAAAAATACTTTTAGCAATCGCATTTGTTTCGATTTGTTTTTCATTTTACTATTTCTCCTGGAAAAAATATGGTGAAGATCCGTTACTGAAAAACGAAGTTCGGAAAATCGACCTGAAAGCCCTTTACTCTGCAACGTCTTTGCATTACATAAAAGAACGATATGCTACTTCGCAAACACTTTTGGTCGCGATAATTAATCTTTCGATGAAAGGCGCGATCGAAATTTCTGATAACGGAAAAAAAAGTTGGGCAGATCAATTTCAATATTCACTTAAAAAAGGAAACACTCCAGCCAATTTATCCAAAGAAGAAAATGCTGTTTTAGAGGCTTTGTTCGAAGAAAATGATTCGTTTGCAATTGATAAAGATACCTATCTAATCTTTGATAAAGCAGACAAAGCGCTTGAAAAATCGCTCCAAAGTCAATACAAGATAAAAGACTATTTTTCGAGCAACTGGAAACAAATTTTAATTGGCTTTGCCCTAACAATTCCGTCTTTGTTGGGATATTGTTACTTAGCAAAAGGAACTATTTACTGGGCAGCCATTTTCGGCATTATGTTTTTCATATTCACATTCCTTCTACTAAAAGCACTTTTAAAAGTAATTATTAAAGTTGAATTTGGAGCAATTTTAATTTGTCTGTTTTTATTAGTCTTTACAAGCATTTTTTGCTACGGATCATTTGTTGCGATCAATGTCGACAAAAGCTATTCTGGCCTAAATTTGCTAGTTCTCTTTTTAATAATTTCCGGATTTAGTCTCTATTTAGGTTTGATAAACGCTTATACGCAACTCGGCGTTGAGACAAAATCTGAAACTAAAAAACTGAAACAGTTTTTATTAGATTACAAACCCGAAGAAAATGAAACTGCCATACGTGTTTATGAAGAAAATCTGCCTTACGCCTTTGCATTAGGCATTGAAGAAAAATGGAATAAAAAATTTAGTGATATTTTAAAAAGACTGAACTACACCAACAATTGGATAAAAACCACTGATGGTTCTTCGGGATTTTCAGTAAAAATGATGACACATTTTAGTTCTACCTACAATTCCTATTCAAGCAGTTCAAGCAGCGGAAGTTCGGGTGGAGGAAGCTCTGGAGGCGGTGGAGGCGGTGGCGGAGGCGGCGGCTGGTAAAATCGACATTCAAAGTTTAAATGAACTTATATAACTTATATGGTTTAAAATATTTTGCGAACTTTGCGTAAATCTTTTGCGCCTTTGCGGTTAAAAATTATGGAAACAGTTTACATCAATTCGCCTCTCGGAATCACCAAAATTATTGGAGATGAAAACGGTATTTCGGTAATTTCCGTTTCTGATGTTGGTACAAATGAAGTTTCAGAAACCATTCCTGAAGTTTTACAAGACGCTGTTTCGCAATTAAATGAATATTTCGAAGGCAAAAGAACCGATTTTGATCTTAAACTGAATCCGCAAGGAACTGAATTTCAGCAAAAAGTTTGGAAAGCTTTATTGGAAATTCCATACGGAAAAACGGTAAGCTATATGGATCAGACCAAAAAACTGGGTGATGTAAAAGCAATTCGTGCTGTGGCTTCGGCAAATGGTAAAAATCCACTTTGGATTGTGGTTCCTTGTCACCGCGTTATTGGTACAAACGGATCTTTAACCGGATATGCTGGCGGATTATCTCGCAAAAAATGGCTTTTAGAACATGAAAGTCCTTCTGCGCAACAAAGTCTGTTTTAGTTTTTGCCACGAATTTCACGAATTCCCACCAATTAAAAACATTAAGACATTTAAATCTTTGCCTATAAAAAAGTAATAAAATTCTCCTTATTAAAAAAGTTATATATTTATCCTTAAAAAGAATTTGTGTTAATTAGTGAAATTCGTGACAAAAAAATATGATTGAAAAAATAAACCTCAATAACATTTTATTTCTTGATATAGAAACCGTTCCTGAAGAAGAGAATTTCAATTCGCTTGACGCGGAAATGCAATCCCTTTGGGATTTGAAGACGCAATATCAGCGAAAAGACGAGTTTTCTCCAGAAGAATTTTATGAACGTGCAGGAATTTGGGCTGAATTCGGAAAGATAATCTGTATTTCTGTTGGCTTTTTTACGATCAAAGGCGATGTTCGAAATTTTAGAGTGACTTCTTTTTTTGGTGAAGAAAAGAAAATCTTAAAAGACTTTTCGAATCTGATCAACAATCATTTCAAACAACCACAGCATTTGATGTGCGGACATAATTCCAAAGAATTTGATATTCCGTTTATTGCCCGAAGAATGATCATCAATCAAATGCCAATTCCAGACAAACTGAATTTATTCGGAAAAAAACCTTGGGAAATTCCGCATTTAGACACTTTAGAATTATGGAAGTTTGGCGATTATAAGCATTTTACTTCGCTAAAATTGCTAACCAAGATTCTTGGTATTCCTTCTCCAAAAGGCGATATTGATGGAAGTCAAGTTGCTCATGTCTATTATGTCGAAAAAGACATTGACCGAATTATTACCTATTGTGAAAAAGATACAATTGCTGTTGCGCAGGTATTTCTTCGTTTAAGAAGAGAAGATTTATTGATTGAGCAAGAAATTATTCATGTCTAATTAAAGGGACAAAGGAACAGAGAAACAAAGGGACAAAGTTTTTTAAATGAACTTATATCACTTATATGGTTAAAAAATGACACACGAGGAAATTTCACATTACCGTTTGGTTTCGCAAAAGCTTTATAAGACACCCTCTTGTTCGCCTCAAGAAATTGTGAAGCATTTTGGTGCTATGCAGGCTCAAGATTATGCAATGGCAAAATGGGCAATTGGTTCTCGTTGTGATTCTGGCGAAAAAGAGATTGAAGAAGCTATAAATTCGGGCAAAATTATCCGAACTCATATTCTGCGTCCGACCTGGCATTTTGTTTCTCCTGATGATATTTATTGGATGTTGGAACTTTCGGCTCCACAAGTGAAACGCTTTACGGCTTCTGCGGCTAAAAAATTCGGTTATAATGAGAAAAAACTAAATCAAGTCAATACTTCTATCGAAAAACTATTGGCAGGAAATAATCATTTGACTCGAGATGAAATCATGCAGGAACTCGGCATCAAGAAAACTTCAAAAGAAGATTTTTTGAGTGCAGCCATTATGATGAATGCAGAATTGGATGGTTTGGTTTGTAATGGAAAAATGAAAGGCAAACAAATTACGTATGCTTTACTCGAAGAAAGGGTTTCTAAACCAAATTCCAAATTAACCAAAGAAGAAGCATTAGCAAAATTGGCGCAACGTTATTTTGAAAGTCATGGCCCAGCAACAGTACTTGATTTTTCGTGGTGGTCAGGTTTTCCACCTACAATTTGCCAAAAAACAATTAACGCAATAGAGTTGCAATTAAACCAAATAACTATTGATAATCAGCAATATTGGTTTAAAAAAGAGCTTAAACACGAGGATAACTTTCGCGAAAGCGTACATTTCCTTCCCGCTTTTGATGAGATTCTAATTTCGTATAAAACGCGTGAAGCTTCTTTCAATACCGAACATCAATCGAAAGTTTTTACCAATAATGGCATTTTCAAACCCATAATTTTAGAAAACGGAAAAGTAATCGGGATCTGGAAAAGAACTTTCAAAAAAGATCATGCTAAAATCGAAACGGAGTTTTTTAAAGAAACTGAAGTGAGTAAAAAGCAAACCCTTTTTGAAGGAATTAAATCTTTTGAAACTTATCTCGAAACCAAAATTGTTATTGAATAACCTGAATTTTAATAAAAAAATTGTTGCTCGTAACCTTTACTTCTGGTTTCACTGCTAAAATCTTTATGCTTATTATTGCTAAATAATTACATTTACAAAAAATTACAATTATGGTATTAAGCAGATTTTGGTTAGCGATTTTTATTTCTTCGATTGTTTTTATTGTAGTCAGTTTGTTCACTGCCAACACGTATACCATTGATTCTATTTTGAATGGAAAGAAAGACGATCCTGTTTTGGTTTCTGAAAAATACGTTGAAGAACTTCCTGCTTTCTTAAAAGACAGCATTAAAAAAGCGCCAGATCAGACCATGATTATCAATCGTGATACGCTAAATGCAGACACGACTTACGTTTACAAAAACAAAACCGTAAAAATTTACAGCGGACTTCAAAAATCAGACGGATTATTGCCAACTTGTAAAAGCACTTTGGTTGATTTAATTCTGCCTCTTATCGCTTATTTAGCTTTTTTCTGTGGTTTAATGGAACTTTTAATTGTTTCTGGAGCTTCTGGGAAATTAGCAAAAGCTTTAAGTCCGGTTTTCGTGAAAGTGTTTCCAAGTATTCCGCAAAACCACCCTTCGATATCTTACATGACATTGAATTTTGCTGCCAATTTCTTGGGATTAGATTCGGCTGCAACACCTTTTGGATTGAAAGCCATGGAGAGTTTACAGGAAATAAACCCCGAAAAAGACAAGGCGAGCGATGCGCAAATTATGTTTATGTGTCTTCATGCATCTGGTTTGACTTTGATCGCAACTTCGATTATCGGTTATCGCGCTGCGGCAAACGCAAGTAATCCTGCTGATGTCATGCTGCCTTGCATCATAACTTCGTTTATCGGAACCATTGCGGCTTTCTTGATTGTTGGAATCAAGCAAAAAATCAATTTCAAAAGTGCTTCGCTTCTTATTGGTTTAATGGTTTTGATTGCTGCAATTGTAAGTTTGCTGATGTATGTGAATCATTTGGACTTAATCGGAAAAAACTATTTTACTTCTAACCTTTCTGGATTAATCTTAATTGCGATTATTGCGTTTACTTTGATTTTCTCATTCCGACATGAAAAGAAATTCAAAGAAGCAGAAACTACTGTTTTCGATACTTTTGTTGTTGGTGCCAATAACGGAGTTAAAACTGGAGTTACAATTTTTCCATACGTTTTAGGAATGTTAGTTGCGATTTCGTTATTCAGAAATAGTGGTTTATTCGAAATTATAAGTGACGCAATCGGATTTATCTTTTCGAATTTAGGCGTAAGCAAAGAAATTACCAATGCACTTCCTGTTGCAATGTTACGTCCATTTAGTTCTGCAGGTTCAAGAGGTTTCCTAATCGATTCGATGAATACTTTTGGAGCTGATTCTCTAACTGCAAGATTGAGCAGTATTTTCCAATGTAGTGCTGAGAGCACGTTCTACGTAATCGCAGTTTACTTTGGATCTGTAAATATCAAAAATACACGTTACGCTTTGGGCACAATGCTTTTAGTAGATTTGATCTGTGTGATTACAGCTATTTTTGTTGCTACTTGGTTTTTTTAAAAAAATATAGACCAATATTTCTGCATTAAAAATTCATTCTAAATATCTTTATTACAAAGAATAAAGACCAATTAATTAAAGTTTTAAAAGAAGCCATGAAAGGAATTAAACCTAATTTTCATGTGCTTCTTTTTCTTTTTTCTTCAAAAAATTCTCATAATTTTATACTTTAGAGGTTTCTCTATAAATTAATTAAATATCCCCCAAAGATGAAAATCCGCACTCTTTTTTTCTCCCTACTTATTTTTATCGGATGCCAAAGAACAAAACCTACAGATGCTGCACCGCCAACAATAGCAGAAATCATTGAACCGCAAGAAACACTAGAAGTTTCTGCTGATGATAAGATCATTAAAACCGATACCGTTGCCATTTACACAGACGGAACAGAATCTTCTACAGATTTTATCCTGGCACATTTGGTAGATCAGCAAGCAGACAAAGACAGTATTGTTACAGTAAAATACCGATTAGACTTTTATCAGAATAAAACCAAAACGGCATCTTCTAAAGTTGCTATAAAAGGTTTTGAGAAAGGTTCTGAGTGGACGGCTTCTTATGGTTTAACATCTGAAACTTCTAAAAATTCTCCATTCATACAAATCACCGTTGGATTTCCAGCATGTGGTTATTCGCATGACAACTATCTTTATTATTTAAAAAATAACGGATTACAATTGGTACACCAATGGAGCTCAATGTCCGACAGTGGCTGGGGAAGCTGGGTTGAAATAGCAAACCCTTCTAACAATTCTGACCCAAAATCCTTTTATTGCAAAACTGTTGCGTTTATACCTGCAGACGAAGACGAAAACATGGACATGGGAATCCTTAAGCATTCAGACTCAATATCTTTCGAATTAAAAGACAGCAAATGGAAAAAGATGTTGCTTTCTGCCAAAGACAAACCATACTTTGAGAAGAAAATGACATTTGATCAATTTAACACTTCAGAATAGAAAAACATCTGCAGAAGAGTCCTAATTCAAATTCTTTCTTAGGTAAATAATTTCTAAATTTGTAAAAAAACAAAACAATGATTGATTTTATATACCAAGATCCTTATCCGATCTTAAAGGATGATACGCAGTACCGCAAAATCACTTCTGATTTTGTAAAAGTGGAACAATTTGGAGAACGTGAAGTTTTAACGGTTGACCCAAAAGGTTTAGAATTATTGGCTGAAGAAGCTTTGACAGATGTTTCGTTTATGCTAAGAACAACGCATTTACAAAAACTAAGAAAAATTCTAGACGATCCAGAAGCAACTGACAACGATCGTTTCGTGGCTTACAATTTACTTCAAAATGCTTCTGTAGCTGCTGAAGGACAATTGCCAAGCTGCCAAGATACTGGAACTGCGATTGTAATGGCTAAAAAAGGCGAAAGCATTTTTACAGGCGTTGATGATGCAGAATGGTTAAGCCGAGGTATTTTCAATACGTATCAAAAAAGAAACTTACGTTATTCACAGATTGTTCCGATTTCGATGTTTGAAGAGAAAAATTCAGGATCAAATCTTCCGGCGCAAATTGATATTTATGCTAAAAAAGGAACTTCTTACGACTTTTTGTTTATGGCAAAAGGCGGAGGATCTGCAAACAAAACATACTTATATCAACAGACAAAATCTTTATTGAATGAAAAATCTATGGATGAATTCATTCGCACAAAAATCAAAGATTTAGGAACTTCTGCTTGTCCTCCATACCACTTAGCTTTGGTAATTGGAGGAACTTCGGCGGAAGCCAACTTAAGTGCTGTTAAAAAAGCATCTGCTGGGTATTATGATCATCTTCCAACTTCAGGAAACATGGCGGGTCAAGCTTTCCGTGATTTAGAATGGGAAGAAAGAGTTCAGAAAATCTGCCAGGAAAGTGCAATTGGAGCGCAGTTTGGAGGAAAATATTTCACACACGACGTTCGTGTAATCCGTTTGCCTCGTCACGCAGCTTCTTGTCCGGTTGGATTAGGAGTTTCTTGTTCTGCGGATAGAAACATCAAAGGAAAAATCACTAAAGACGGAATCTTCGTTGAGCAATTAGAAGTAAATCCAAAACAATTTTTACCAGAGACAGCTCCGCATTTAGAAGCTCCTGTAGAAATTGATTTAGATCAACCAATGGGAGATATTTTGGCAAAATTATCTCAATATCCAGTTAAAACGCGTTTGAAATTAAACGGAACTGTAATTGTTGCCCGAGATATTGCTCACGCAAAAATCAAAGAATTGTTAGACGCTGGAAAACCAATGCCAGAGTATTTCAAAAATCACCCCGTTTACTACGCTGGTCCTGCAAAAACTCCAGACGGAATGGCTTCAGGAAGTTTCGGACCAACAACTGCTGGACGTATGGACGTTTATGTAGATGAATTCCAGAAAAATGGCGGAAGTATGGTGATGCTAGCAAAAGGAAATCGTACAAAACAAGTTACAGATGCCTGCAACAAATACGGTGGATTCTACTTGGGTTCTATCGGAGGCCCTGCTGCAATTCTAGCTCAAGACAACATTCTAAAAGTTGAAGTAGTTGATTTTGAAGAATTAGGAATGGAAGCTGTTCGTAAAATCACGGTTAAAGATTTCCCTGCTTTTATTATTACTGATGATAAAGGAAATGATTTCTTTGCTGATTTATAATGTTTTTTTGCCACGAAGGCACTAAGACACAAAGTATTTATAAAAAAAATAAGCCATCCTCAACGGATGGCTTATTTTTTATCTTCTTTAAAAAACATCTTAGCGCCTTAGTGCCTTTGCGGCAAAAAAACTAAGCGCTTATGTCTTGTTTTTCGAAGGCTATGAAATGAGATATTTCGCCTTTTAGATTATAAACCGGCGTTGCTTCTATTTTGCATTTATAGGTTTGGCCGTTTTTTCTATAATTTTCGAGAGTTTTGGCAAATGGAATCTGCTTTTTTACCGCTTCTCTAATTTCTTTTAAATCTTTTTGTGAAGTTGCAGGCCCTTGAAACATTTTAGGTGTTTTTCCTAAAACTTCTTCCTCTTTGTAGCCTGTCATTTTTTTTATTCCGCTTGACGCGAAAACTATTTTCAAATCTAAATCGGTTATCAAGACCACTTCATTTTTGATTCTTTCCTGAATATTAAGCTTTTTTTCGTCCCAAGTAAATTCATTTGAGATTTCACTTACCCTTTTTAAATCAGTACTCAATGCTTTTAGCTCGTTCAGATATTCGTAGTGAAAATCCCAAGAAAGAATTGGAACTGAATGTCGCTGCAACGGATCATCGGAATTTCTATTTTTCATACAAACCAATTCAGAAGAGAGATAAAATCTTTTTACCCAAAGATAGCAGAAAAATCCTGTTATTCATAGTGAAAGCCTTATTTTGAACTTTTCAAAATTGTTATTAAAACGTAAATTTTAGCTGTACCACAACCGCTTTTTTCACCTCATTATTCAAATTACTTAACGAAATTCCAAGCAAGCGCACCGAATCTTTCATTTTTTCCTGATACAATAATTCCTCTATGTTTTCCATAATCAAGTTTTTATCAGAAATAAAATAAGGCAAAGTCTTGCTTCTAGTCTGTTGCGAAAAATCGCTGTATTTGATTTTGAGAGTAATTGTTTTTCCAGAAAGGTTATGCCTTTGAAGACGTTTTTCTAACGATGCTGCAATACGCTCTAATTGCTGCATCATGAAAATCTCAGAAGACAAATTGACATCAAAAGTATGTTCTGCCGCCACAGATTTGGTGATTCGTGAAGATTTGACTTCGCTATTGTGAATGCCTCGAACAACATGATAATAAAATACTCCAGATTTCCCGAAGTGTTTTTCTAAGAATTCTAAAGACTTGCTTTTCAAATCGGTTCCTGTAAAAATGCCGAGCTGATACATTTTTTCTGTCGTGACTTTTCCGACTCCATAAAACTTACGAATGGGCAAATCTTCCAGAAAAGCTTCTACTTCATCAGGATTTACCGTTTTTTGTCCGTTTGGTTTGTTATAATCGCTGGCAATTTTGGCCACAAACTTATTGATCGAAATTCCAGCAGAAGCGGTCAATCCAACTTCATCAAAAATTCTTTGCCTAATTTCCTGCGCCAAAAGACTTGCACTTGGATTTCCTTTTTTGTTTTTGGTAACATCCAAATAAGCTTCGTCAAGCGAAAGAGGCTCGACTAAATCAGTGTAATCATGGAAGATTTTATGGATTTTGGATGAAATTTCTTTGTAACGATCAAATCTTGGTCTTACGAAGATAATCTCTGGACAATATTTTTTGGCTAAAACTCCGCTGATGGCACTTCGAACACCAAACTTTCTAGCTTCGTAACTTGCTGCCGAAACTACTCCTCGATTCTCAGAACCTCCAACCGCAACTGGCTTCCCTCTTAATTCCGGATTGTCCATCTGCTCTACCGATGCGTAAAAAGCATCCATATCAATATGAATAATTTTTCGATATGTTGGTGTTTCAGACATTTTGCAAATTTACTGAGGAAAAACAATAAAAAAGTATTGTAAATAGTTATAAATCATATCAATTTTTAAAGAATCTGAATTCGATGAGTTCAAACCAATTATTCTTTCTATTTTTGTTCTTCTACTCGAAAAATTAAATAATGCGAACATTTGTTATAGGTGATATTCATGGCGGATTACTTGCACTTGAACAAGTACTGGAAAGAGCCAATGTTACCACAGAAGATACTCTAATTTTTTTGGGCGATTATGTTGACGGCTGGAGTCAGTCTGTTGAAGTAATCGACTATTTGATTGATTTAAAAAGCAAACAAAACTGCATCTGCATAAGAGGAAATCACGACCAGCTAGCTTTAGAATGGCTGGAAAATAGACACGATGATTTAGACGAAGAAACTTGGTACAAACACGGAGGAAAAGCAACCGTTGAAGGTTACGCCAAAGTTTCGGAAGAGAAAAAGAAAATTCATATCGAATTTCTGGAAAATCTTCAGGATTTTTATCTTGATGATCAAAATCGTTTGTTTGTTCACGCTGGTTTTACCAATTTAAATGGCGTTAAATGGGAATATTTCTCGAAGCTATTTTATTGGGATAGAACTCTTTGGGAAACAGCTCTTTCATTAGACCCAAAATTAAAAGAAGACGACTTACACTATCCTAAAAGATTTACCGTTTATAAAGAGGTTTATATTGGCCATACTCCAGTTACCCGAATCGGCGAAACGGTTCCTGTAAATAGAGCTTGCGTATGGAATGTGGATACGGGCGCGGCATTTAGAGGTCCGCTTACGATTTTGGACGTGGACACTAAGGAATACTGGCAGAGTGAACCACTAAATGAACTCTATTTTAACGAAAAAGGTAGGAATTAATCTCTTTAAAAATTACATTTGCTACCCAAATAATTAATATTAAATTTTTATGAAAAAGGTTTTTACACTCCTGTTTTTAGTATCATTCGGATTTATTAATGCACAAAGCGCTTTTACAGGTAAAGGTGACACAAGAGTAAATGTTGGTGCTAATTTACAAGATGGTGGATCTGGAATTCAAGGTTCTATCGATTTTGGTTTAGGAGAAAATTTCTCTGTTGGATTTGTTGCAAATTATTTATTAGGAGTTGACAATTTCAATGGTTTTTACCACGGAAGTTCATCAGCTTACAACAATGCAGAACCAGATTTCTCTGATCGTTTTGATGCAAAAGCAAGAATCAATGCTAACTTATCTAGCGTAATTGGCGTTGAGCAATTAGACGTTTACCCTGGATTAAGCTTAGGTTTACATAATTTTGGAGGACACGTTGGTGGTCGTTATTTCTTTACTGACGGATTCGGTGTTTTCACAGAAATCGGATTCCCTATTGCAAAATACGGAACAAACAATGATCCGTTTTACCATTTAAACAATCAAGCTACTTTTAGTTTAGGAGCTTCGTTTAGTTTGTAATAAATATTTAGTTACTAAGATGCTGAGATTCTAAGCCTCTAAGTTCAAAATAAAAAAACCGCCTAATTGGGCGGTTTTTACTTTTTATAATAATTTTGTTTTTATTTTTTAGCGAATTTCTTAACGATTCTTTTTCCACCGTTGTTTAATTCTATAACATAAATCCCCGTACTTAACGCACTTACATCTATTGGGCTTTCAGAAAGTTCACCTTTACTAATTTGCTGACCTAAAATATTTGTAATTCTAAATGTATATCCTTTATTGTTTAAAAATGAAACATTTAGCTCATTTACAACAGGATTTGGATATAGTGCAAATTCAGGTTCAATAGTCTCTGTCAATCCCGCAACAATTTCTTCATTCACAACTGCTCCTGAAGCTGTTATGTTTATAGAATAATCTTCGACTTGTCCGTAAGAGAAACTTTCACAAGATGTTGGAACTCCATTGTATTTCATAGAAATTCTAAGTCTTGTTGTTCCAAGAGCTGCCGTTGCCGGAATTGTAATAGTGCCTGATGCTGTAGTTGCTGTTGATGTAGCTTTTGTCCAAACCGTTTCGCCAGAATCTGCAAAATCACCATCTTGATTATAATCTATAAACACAGCATATCCTTCGCTGTAAACTGAAGATGTCCAGCTCGGTGTGATTGTAATTGTATACGCAGTTCCTCTTGTTGCATTTGTCGAAATTGAAGTATAATTTTCATAACCCGCTGTTCCTGTAGAGGTATTATTGATTGTTCCAAATACAACTTTACCAATTTTTTCATCTGCGGTACTGTTTCCCTGAGATGCACAATATGTTACCGCAGCAGAGGTAGTTGTAACATTTACTGTATTACTAGCTGCCGAAACATTTCCTGCAGCATCTTTAGCTTTTACAGTAAAGCTATAAGCTGTTAATGCTGTTAAACCAGTTACTGTATAACTTGTTGTTGGAGATGAACCTTTTAATGTTGCTCCCTCGAAAATATCATAACCTGTAACAGCTACATTATCTGTTGATGCTGTCCAAGATAAATTAGTCGTTGTACCTGTAGTACCAGAAGCAGCAAGACTTGTTGGAGCTGTAGGTGCAACAGTATCATTAGATCCTACATAAGCAGCACCAATACCTACTGCATAAAATGCATTGGTTGTTGCTATAACTTCAGCTGAACCGGCACCATACAAATCTACTGCAGATTGTATTCCTGATGTTCTTGCATTTGCATAAGTAGAATTTGCGGTTAAATACACACTCTCTAAACGAAAGGCAATTTTTGCTGCTTTATCAATAGTTATACCTGTCACGTTGTATGTGCTTCCAATATCATTTGTTCCTGATTTACCAACTGATAAAATATAAAACCAATGATTCAGAACTCCTGAATTGGTATGAACACCACAATAATCGTTACTGCTAGTTGGTGTACAACTTTGGCTCACCCAATTGGTTCCTCCATAAGTATCTGGCTGCCCTTCTGATTTTGGGTTACTCATAGAGCGCAAAGCAAGATGTCCCGTTCTTCTTTCTATATCTTCTCCCACTAACCATGTTGATTTTGTTGGTGCAGCACGATATTCAATACAAGCTCCCCAAATATCCGAGAAACCTTCATTCATTGCTCCCGATTCTTTTTGATAAGCAAGATTTGCTGTATAAGTACAAACCGCATGTCCTATTTCATGTCCAGCAACGTCCATTGAAGTCAAGATATCAAATCCGCCCGTTCCTGTTCCGTCACCATAAGTCATAACACTTCCGTTCCAAAATGCATTATTATTACTCGGATATCCAGCGGCCACTAAATTGTAATGAACATAACTTCTAATTTTTGCTCCGGCATTGTCATAACTGTTTCTTCCATGAACAGTAGAGAAATAATCGTATGTCATTTCAGCACCCCAATGTGCATCTAATGCTCCATTATCTTTATTCGTATTATTATACTCAGCAGCTGTCCAATTATTGTCAGCATCTGTAAAATTGGTTGTTGGGTACGTTGCTGTTCTAGCAGAATTATAGGTTTGAATTCCATTTCCTCGAGTTCCATCAGATAAAATATAAGAAGATCCGCTTAGAGTAGTCTGAATAGTCTGTGTTCCGCTATAGCGTGTCGCTGCATTTGCTGAAACAATTGCAGCTTTTGCATTAGATGTTTTCTCTTGATTTACTTTGGCAGATTCCAATTTCGCTCCGTGACTATATTCCCCAAGGTGTTTTATCGTAGCATTGTAAAACAAGACTTTTCCTGTTTCAGCGTCGATATAAAGATCACCTCTGCTTAGTGGATTTGTAGCATAGATATCAAACTTATAAGCCAATCGAACTTTATCTGATTTTCTATCCTCGCCTTGTTCTTCCATATCTGGCAATAAAACCAATTCTCCTTTTGGTTTTTCATAATCCATCGCAGCAGCGTCTTCAGGTTTTTCCCATAGGTATTCTTTTGCTCCCGTGTAAGCAATCGCTCGAGCAAATGCATCCTGGCTTGATAATTTTGGAGTAGTTTTTACATTGTTAAATGCATAAAACTCACCATTCATAGAAACTAATTTACCTTCTTTAGAATGTAATGAATAATTAGCAAATTCTACTTTGATCCCTTGTTCATACAACTGAAACTTTTCATGAGTAAAACCCTCTCTGTCTGATTCGGTTTTAACTTTCAAAAAAGACTGATTATCTTTTAGTCCGAGTTGCTCTTTAAAAACAGTATTGAAATCTGTTTCTTTGTAGGTAGATTTATCACTAAAAGTGATTAGACTAGGCTGTCCATTTTCTGATAAATTTTTCTGACTTACTCGCTTGTCTTTATTTTGAGAGAATACAGGCGATGAAAATGTAAGAATAATAATAGCTGACGCCATAATTTTAGGTAATTTTCTTTTCATAATAATGTGGTATTTAAATTTGGTTAAATGGATTACAAATAAAATATTTAATGTAGGTAAATACTTTATTTTTGTGTAAAAATATTTTATTTCTGTTATATTGTCGATTAAAATTGCCTTTAATCGATAAAATGCAACATTTTTTACATTAATTACATTTTTATTTAACAAACTATAACAATCTTGTAATAAAATACACTAAAAAACAATTATTTTATTGATTAATAACCACTTATATTTAAAAACAAGCTTTAAATATTATAATTTCTTTTAAAACTAAAACCAAAAAACCTTCTTATTAATTCCTACAAAAAAAGCCAGCTCTTTTAAAAGCTGGCCTTTGTCGGTTTTTACGAAAAAAAATAATTTTTAACTGATATTCATTTCGGGAATTTCGCCTTCAATAATTAAATCGGCTTCTGTTGAAGCGATGATATGCTCAACTGAGATACCTGGCGCTCGCTCTAAGAGCTTAAAACCTTTTTCTGTCACTTCGAGTACTGCAAGTTCCGTTACAACCTTTTTAACGCATCCAACGCCAGTTAATGGCAAAGTGCATCTTTTTAAGATTTTTGACTCTCCAGCTTTGTTCACGTGCATCATTGCCACGATGATATTTTCGGCGGAAGCCACCAAATCCATTGCGCCTCCCATTCCTTTTACCATTTTTCCCGGAATCTTCCAGTTTGCGATATCTCCGTTTTCAGAAACTTCCATTGCTCCCAAAATAGTTAAATCTACTTTTTGGCTGCGAATCATTCCGAAACTGAAAGCCGAATCAAAGAAACTTGCTCCCGGAAGCGTCGTAATAGTTTGCTTACCTGCATTAATAATATCAGCATCTTCATCTCCTTCAAAAGGAAAAGGCCCCATTCCAAGAACCCCATTTTCACTTTGGAATTCAACTGCTATATCTTCTCGAACGTAATTTGCAACTAAAGTCGGAATCCCGATTCCAAGATTCACGAAATAACGGTCTTTTACCTCTTTTGCAATTCGCTTTGCTATATCTTCTTTACTAAGTGCCATAGTTTTAATGTGTCTTTTTTAATGTGTCAATTAGTCAATTTGATAATTAGATAATGCTTCATAATCTTAAGTAATTATCTAATTGCCACATTTTCTAATTATCTCAATTATTAAAATAATTCCAGACAGCTTTTGTTATATCTGCAATTATCTTTTCTGTATCTTCTCTTTTCTCTGTAATGTTTTTCAAATAAACCGATAGAATAAAATGTTTTCCGTTTGGAAGCTTTACAATTCCAATATCATTCATTGCTGCTCTTAAATTTGCATCATTAGTTCCAGAGATTCCAGTTCTGTGTGCTAATTCGGTATTTTCAGGAAGTCCAGCTTTCATCCAAGTAAGACCTCTTGAAGTTTCAACCATTATTTGATACAAATACTTTGTTGTTTCTTCTTTTAAAACTTCTCCTTTGAAAAACTTCTCTAGCAATTCAGTTGTTGCCAACGGAGTTGTAGTATTGATATAAAGGTTTTTCCAAGTTTTCATTTGATCTTCGTTCATTTTAATAACGAAGTCCTTGATACCCTGATCATTTATAAATTTCTGAATATACTTTGTACCTCCGACTAAATTGATCAAAATGTCACAACCGTTATTATCACTATGCGAAACCGTGTAACGAAGTAGCTTATCTAAAGTCAAGTTTATATTTCCCTGTGGATAATCTTCTTTCATCGGACTCCAAGTATCTTCTTTTAAATCTTTCTTTTTTATAAAGATTTCCTGAGTGAGATTAAGTTTCCCTTCGTCAACCTTATGCAAAACTGCCAAAGCAATATGAAATTTAAACACGCTCATCATTGGCATTTTTAAATTCCCATTAATACTCAAAGTATCCTTATTTTCAATGCCTTTCATAGAAACACCTACAGTAGCACTTTTACTAGAAATGATTTGCTGCAATTGATTTCGAAGTTCATTTGTTCCTTGAGAAAAAACCTGAAACGATAGAAAAGAAAAAAGAACTATACTAAATCTAGTCATATTTTAATGTGTCAATTTGTGAATTTGCCAATTAGATAATGCTTTTCGCAATCTCAAGTAATTATCTAATTGCCTCATTTTCTAATTCTCTAATTACAAACGTTTCCTTACAGTACGCTGTTCAATTCGTTTTTCAAATTTTTCTCCTTGAAAGATACGCTGTACCATAATTCCCGGAATATGAATCTGATTCGGATCTAACGTCCCAACTGGAACCAATTCTTCGACTTCAGCAATTGTGATTTTTCCAGCACCTGCCATACAAGCATTGAAGTTTCTAGCTGTTCCTTTAAAAATTAGATTTCCAGCTTCATCACCTTTCCAAGCTTTTACAATAGCGAAATCAGCTTTGAAAGCTTCTTCCATAATATGCATTTTACCGTTGAATTCGCGTGCTTCTTTTCCTTCGGCAACTTCAGTTCCGTAGCCTGCTGGAGTAAAGAAAGCCGGAATTCCTGCTTGAGCCGCACGGCAGCGTTCTGCTAAAGTTCCTTGAGGCGTTAATTCAACTTCTAATTCTCCAGAAAGCATCTGACGTTCGAATTCTGCATTTTCTCCCACGTAAGAAGAAATCATTTTCTTAATCTGCTTTTTCTGCAACAACAATCCCAAACCAAAATCATCTACACCTGCATTGTTAGAAATACAAGTTAAATCTGAAATTGATGTATTTACCAAGGCTGCAATTGTATTTTCAGGAATACCGCATAATCCGAAACCACCAAACATGATTGTCATACTGCTTTTAATTCCTTCAATAGCTTCCTGAACGCTATTTACTTTTTTTGTTATCATAACAAACTATCTTTATTGCTGAATATTTTTGATAAAAATAAGATTTTTAGATGGAATTATAACGATTTCGTAAAAATAAAACCAAAAGAAAAATCCCTTTACTATTCTTTTGAAAGAACCGTAAAGGGATTGATATATAATTAGATATATTTTATTGCAACATTGTTACAATTCAAATTCATCTGTATTTTGTTCTGTTTGCGTAGTGTCTTTTACTATAACTGGTCTCGCATAACAATCTACTTTTATTGAAAGATTTGCTGGACGCTCAAATTCACCTTTAGAAATCTGAAGGTTTTTATCCGCATAGCATTTTTTCATGTAATAACCCCAAACGGGTAAAGCTGCAGTTGCTCCTTGTCCGTAAGTCAAACTTTTGAAACGTGCTGAACGGTCTTCACATCCAACCCAAACTCCAGTTACCAAGTTCGGAACCATTCCCATAAACCAACCATCAGATTGATTTTGTGTAGTTCCTGTTTTACCAGCAATCGGATTTGTAAACATATATGGATAACCTGTCCAACGATTGTCTCCACTTCCACCGCCTTGCGTACGTAAACGCACACCAGAACCACTTTCTGTTACCCCTTGAAGCAATTTGATTACTGCGAAAGCAATATCTTTATTTAAAACGTCATGAGATTCTGGAATTGGCTCGTAAATTACCTCGCCGCTTTTGTTTTCAATTCTGCTTAAAAACTGTGGTTTTACATAAACACCTTGGTTCGCAAATGTACTGTATGCCGCAACCATGTCTTCAACCGTAATATCTACCGCTCCTAACGCAATTGAAGGCTGAACCGGAATTTCTGTTTTAACTCCTAATTTTTTAGTCAATTCTACAACTGCTTCAGGACTTGTTCTGTCAATTAATTTAGCCGAAACTGTATTGATAGAGGCAGCAAGAGCTTGTTTTAAAGTAACCATTCCTCGGTATCTGTAATCAGAGTTTCTTGGTTCCCAATCTTCTGTTACGTGGTGACGACCTTTATGAATCATGAAAGGCCCATCCAAAATAGAATCACAAGGAGACATATTCAATTGTTCGATAGCTGTCGCATAAACGAATGGCTTGAAAGTAGATCCAACTTGTCTTGCTCCCTGTCCAACGTGATCGTATTGGAAATATTTGTAATTGATACCCCCAACCCAAGCTTTGATTGCTCCTGTTTGAGGCTCCATTGACATTAAACCAGATTGTAAAAAGTGTTTGTAGTAACGAATAGAATCAAGCGGAGTCATAGTTGTATCACGTTCTCCTTTCCATGTAAAAACACGCATTTTTGTTTTTACTTTGAATGAAGCAATGATGTCGTCTTCGCTTTTATCCATATCTTTCATCTGAGCCCAACGAACAGAATTCTTCATCGCTTGCATCATGATTCTGTCTGTCTCAGCTTGCGTAATATTTACGAAAGGAGCATTTTTATTGTTTTTTTGTTCAAGAAAGAACTGCTGTTGAAGATTCTGCATGTGCGCCGCAACTGCTTCTTCAGCATACGTTTGCATTCTTGAATCTATCGTAGTATAGATCTTAAGACCATCTTTGTAAATATCATAATCAGATCCGTCAGGTTTTTTGTTTTCAGCTGCCCATTTTTTCATGTAATCACGAAGATATTCTCTAAAATAAGTTGCCATACCTTCGCGGTGGCTTTCCAATTTAAATTTCAAGGTAATTGGTAAAGCTTGAAGTCTTTCTTTTTCAGCTTCAGAAATCATTTTTGCTTTTGCCATTTGCGACAAAACCACATTACGACGGTTTTTAACTCCCTGTGGATTTCTTACTGGGTTATATAATCCTGAGTTTTTGAACATTCCAACCAAAATAGCCGATTCATCAACTGTCAAATCTTTTGGTTCTTTAGAAAAATAAGTCTGAGCTGCAGAACTTACTCCAACAGAATAATTTCCGAAATCATAAACGTTGCAGTACATCGCCAAGATTTCATTCTTTGTATATTGTCTTTCTAGACGAATGGCGATAATCCATTCTTTTATTTTTTGTACAATTCTAAAAGGCAAAAACTTAGATCCCTCACCGTGAAACAACTGTTTTGCAAGCTGTTGTGTCAAAGTACTCGCTCCTCCATTTGTACCTAAACTAAAAACAGCTCTTAAAGTTCCACGTCCATCAATCCCTGAGTGTTCGTAAAAACGTGCATCTTCAGTTGCAACAAGCGCTTCTACTAAATTTTTAGGCAAATCAGAATATTTAAGCTGAGATCTATTGGTTTTGAAATACTTACCAATTACAACTCCATCAGAAGATATAATTTCTGTAGCAAGGTTTGAATCCGGATTTTCTAAATCTTCAAATGAAGGCATAGACCCAAAAAGACCCCAAGAAGCAAATAAAAAGAAAGCTAAAACTCCTATCATAGAGTAGGCAAATACCCGCCAAAATTTCTTTTTGTAGTAATTAATATCCTTAGTTGTATTGGATTGATTGTTTTTTTTAGCAGCCATAACTATTTATCTAATCTTTTTGTTCTATTCTAAAACCAACGTCTGTAATTCCTTGCAAAGCCTCAACACCTGGAATTTTACCTGATTGTCTAACAGCTTGTTTGATGTGAATTTTGTATTTCCCAGTAAACTTTACATCTTCTTTGTAATAAAGCTTACTTTCTTTTATATCAGAAAAACCATTTCCTAACAATGTGCCGTCTGGCTCTGCCATTTGGTATTCTAATGTGTCTACTTTTGTAAATCCGCTTGGCGTTTCAATAGCCACAATCAAAAACAAATTATTAAACGGATAATTGTTGTTGTCTCGTATGTTTACAAAGAGATTGTACTTTTTTGTAGAATCTAAAACTGGCAGATCAAAGCTTATAATACTGTCTTTGTGCCAAGCACTTCCAACAGATTTATACTTATCGAATACTCTTTTTTTATCGCAAGAAAAAAGAAGTATTGCTGCCAAAAGAAGAATTCCGCTATTTTTTATTCTCATTTTTAGTATTCGTTATTGGTTTTCTAGGTTCAGCAGGTTTGTTTTCATTAGAATTTTGCTTATTCGGATTGTTTTTATTCGAATTATGCTTTTTCTTATGATTTTGCTTGTTTGGATTGTTTTGATTATTTGGCTTATTTGGATTGCCATTGTTCGCATTACCACCATTGTTCGGATTATTATTTCCTGCTGGTTTAGCGTTGTTTACATTTTTTTCCTGCTGTGGTTTTACCGGAGTTGCAACACCAGCAGCTTCTGTAGTTTTACGCTTGCGATTTGGTTTTTTCTTTCTTTTTGGCTGGTCAAAACGAGTTAAACTTTCCTGACCCATTGCGTTATTGAAATCTTTTTCTGGTTCTGCAATTACCTCAACTGCAAAATCTTCCAAAGAAGAAACTTTGTTTTTCTGCTTATTTTCAGCAATGATTTCTTTAACCTGATCAATTTTTAAAACATGCCAATTTGCAAAGTTGTTGGTGTAAGCAAACCACATTAATCCTTTAAAAATATCTTGTTTTTGACAAACAGCATCACCTTTTTCGGTGATTAGTTTAGTATCGTAATCAGGAAAATCTTTCAAAGCATCCATGTAAGTGTCTAACTCATAGTTCAGACAGCATTTCAATTTTCCGCATTGTCCCGCTAATTTCTGCGGATTCAATGATAATTGCTGATATCGAGCCGCTGAAGTATTAACACTTCTAAAATCGGTTAACCAAGTCGAGCAGCAAAGTTCACGTCCGCAAGAACCAACTCCACCTAAACGAGCCGCTTCCTGACGGAAACCAACTTGTTTCATTTCGACTCTTGTGCTGAATTCTTTAGCAAAATCTTTAATCAGCATTCTAAAATCGACACGATCATTTGCTGTGTAGTAAAAAGTCGCTTTTGATCCGTCACCTTGGAATTCAATATCAGAAATTTTCATTTCTAATTTGTGCTGAATCGCCAATTCACGCGCACGAACCTTCATTGGTTCTTCGCGATCACGCGCCACAGACCAGATATCGATATCTTTTTGAGATGCTTTTCTGTAAATTTTTGGAACTTCATTACTTTCGTAATTCACTCCTTTTTTCTTCATTTGAATCTTTACCAATTCACCTGTAAGAGTCACAATTCCAATATCATGTCCTGGTGATGCAACAGTTGCTACAATATCACCAATACTTAAAGTTAATTTCTCTGAATTTCTAAAAAATTCCTTACGTCCGTTCTTAAAACGTACCTCAACACAGTCAAAAATCGCCTCTCCATTAGACGGGCTCATGTTCGAAAGCCAGTCAAAAACCGTCAATTTATTGCAGCTATCGGTGCCGCAAGTCCCATTATTTTTACAACCTTTTGGTGCGCCACCATCTGAGGTTGAACAACTTGTACATGCCATAATTATATATGTAGTGCTGCCAAAATGCAGCTTAAGTTCATAAACGTTTGATCGGTAAAGATAGTATTTTTTTTATTTTGCTTTTTATGGATTAAAACTAATGGTTTGTTAAATAAAAAACGAGACTTTCCAATTGCCAATCTTTTCAGTTTTTTTCGCAATTTAGTTCCATAAAAAAACTTAAAAAATTAAATACATAATTTCCATTAAATAAATAAAATCATGAAATTTTCGATTATAACTAGCGCAAACGAAAAAGAAAAAGCAATTAAAACTTTTGACATTGTTGAAAAGGAAATAAATAACTGTCAAAACATAAGCGATTTTGTTATTCTTAACAATGATCCTGCGATAAATGATGCCATTTATTTACAAGCAATGCTTTCTGGGAAAAATAAATTTACGCTGGAAATAAGATTCGAACATGAAAATGATTTTTCGCAATACGGTATTGAAAATGT
Source organism: Flavobacterium sp. HJSW_4 (assembly GCF_042436695.1). NCBI lineage: Bacteria > Pseudomonadati > Bacteroidota > Flavobacteriia > Flavobacteriales > Flavobacteriaceae > Flavobacterium > Flavobacterium sp. HJSW_4. The sequence goes on along the minus strand of NZ_JBHNPP010000016.1, from coordinate 26,076 downwards.
GACAAAAACGGAATGTTTGAACATTTTCAAACAGTATTACGAAGGCAATTTGCCCGATTTGACTCAATGGGAAAACATAACAAAATACGTTCGACAACATTACTATGATTCAGAAATTGGTCTAAATCAAGAAACTACACATCCTACTTTCAATGATAACTTTAAAGCTGATTTTTACTTCAGTATAAGCGATTATTATTCACCTTTTGGGAATGATGCAGGTTTTGATGCTATGATCGAAGCGGAAAGATTTTTACAAAATGATGAATCAAATAATTTTTACCTCATCCGGTTAATCAACGAAATCAAAATCGAAAGCTATGATTTTGACGAAAAAAAAGATTCTGAAAATTTACATTTTACTATTTACGATCATAATGCAGTTGTATCAATTGGCTTTACAAATTTAAAAGTAAACGGATTTATCATGGAAGATGTAAAAGAAAAAACACTTGCTTCACTTCATTTTCTGAATCAAGTAAAAAAGCATGAAAATTACCTAATCATGATTTCTGATTTAAATAAAATTGATGCTGAAACCTACGGCACTTAAAATGTTCCATTTTTAAATATCAGCAACATAATTTACATAATTTTCCCTAAAAAACACGTATTCGGTCGCTTTCAGACTGTAAATGGTCGTTTTTACTTTTTATCCTGAAATATATTTCCGATTTTTATGTTTTATCTTACAGCAGTGTTTGTAAAGCCGATAATTACGAACCAAACGGATTTCAAAACTTAAACTTTCATTTTTAAATATATTACAAATGCAGACAAACCAAATTGAAAATTTCCTTTTTCAGGGAAAATTTGACGAGGCCAGAGAATGCCTAAATAACGGGGAAAAATTTAACGAGCAGTATCTAAAAAACAACTTTTCGCAGATCGCGGCCAAAATTATCGAAGCAAAAGAGCTTGATTTTATCGAAAAATTGATCAAAGCGGGTTTTATTGAAACCGATGTTTACGAACTCGACAATTTTGACCAATCGATTTTTAAACCGTTGGCGCTATATTTAAAAGATGACGAAGAATCGATTGCTTTTTTCAAAGAATTGATGTCGAAAATGGATAATCTTAACGACGAAATTAGCGATAAGACTCTTCTTGGTTATTTCTTTGAAAAAGGCATTTCGCCAAAAATAATTAAAGTTTTAGTTGAAGATTTTAATGCTAACACGCAGTATAAGAACAATGCAGGTGAAAATTTTATTTACACTATTCTAAATACTTATGGATTGGATGCAGAAAAAGTAAAAGAGTATATCAGCATTTTGATAAACAATGGAGTTGACATTAACGAGAAAAATATTGTTGAAACTACTCCGCTAATTTGTGCTGTTAAAAGAAATCGAAAAGACGTTTTGGCATTTTTAGTAGAAAATGGTGCAGATCCTAATGAAACGGATAAACAGGAAAACAGTGCTTTTTATTACGCTGCGGCCGAACAGTTTTCTTTTCCGATGTACGAACTTTTAGCGGAATCTTCATCAGCTAATTTTAATAACATCAATAAAAACGGAAAAACTTTGCTTACAGAATTTATCCGAATGATGTCTGATTCTGAATACGATTTAAACGCGCTGCAAAGATTTTTGTCAGATGGAGCCGATTTAAATCATTGCGCTGAATATTATGGAAATCCGAAATCGGGTGTAGATTATATTGTGGAGAAAAAATCGGGCATTTTAAAATCGGTTCTAGACAGCGGATCAGTTGATGTTAACGAACAAGACAATCAAGGAAATACTATTTTGCATAAAGTCTGTGCGTTCAATGTCAATTACGATGCAGAAATGGCGAAAGAAACGTATCGAAAAGTAAAATTACTTCTTGAGAATGGTGCAGATAAAGAAGTTACCAACGATAAAGACGAAACCGCTTTGATGCTTGCCTCTGGCGACAACTTGAAAATTAAAACGGTTGAGCTTTTAATGAAACAATAAAACTTAAAAAAATTATACATGTCAATGTCATTTATAGTTGCCTGTGAAAACGGCAACAGAAAAATAGCCGAATTGCTTCTTCAAAACAAAGAAGTAGATGTAAAATATACTGACGAACTAGGAAGAACTGCGCTTCATTATGCTGCACACCGCGGTTATCTCGATATTGTAAAAATCTTAACTGAAGATGGTGCTGATATTAACTATGAAGATCATCAGGGAGAAACGCCTTTGTACTTTGCTTGTCTTCAAAAACAAAAACAAACGGCTCTGCATCTTTTAGACAATGGTGCTGAAATTACTAAAAACGATAAATACGGAAATAGTCTACTTCATTTAGTGGTTCAGACGGCTCAAATCGAAATTGCAACAAAGTTGCTTGAAGCAGGAATCGATGTTAATTTACTGAATAACAATGGTGAAACTCCGTTATTATTAGCTTCGGCAAAACTAAATCGTGAAATTATTCAATTGCTTTTAGACAAAGGAGCTGATATAAATGTAACCGATAAACAAGGAAATACGCCTTTACTTTATGCTTGTTACACCAAATCGATTCCAATGGTAACTTTACTTTTGGATAATGGAGCCGATGTAAATCACGTCAATCATTCTGGTGAAAATGCACTTTTGATTGCTTGTTATGAAACCAACCGAATGCTTGCAAAATTATTGGTAGAAAGAGGTGCTAATGTTTTCACATCAAATAATAATGGATATTCTCCGATTTGGTACGCTTGTGCGAATAATCAAAAGGAGATTGTGGCTTTGTTTTTAGAAAATGGAGTTGATGTCAATTACAGCAAACCTGTCGCTGAAGATACTTCTTCAATGAATGATTATTTGGATTGGATCGTGAGCGCAACAAATATTTCTAACGAATCTAGCTTTACACTAAACAGTTCTTATACTTACGGCGGAGAAAGTCTTTTGCACGTTGCAACTAAAAAAGGCAATTTGAGTATGGTGAAATTGCTTATCGAAGCTGGAGCAAACATCAACATTCAGGACGAATCTGGAAATACGCCTTTACACTATAGCGCTGCCAACGGAAAGAAAGATGTCGTAAAATATTTATTGGATAATAAAGCCGATGCTTCGATCGTAAACGTGAAAGAACAGAAAGCGATTGATTACTCAAACGTAAAAGGGTTCAATGAAATCACAGAATTGATTTTGAAATACGCTCCTTCGGGAACAGTTGTAAATCCAATTCAGACCACACAAGCCGAAGCTCCAAAAACAGACAATTCAAATTCGATGGAAGCCAAGAAAAAAGCATTATTAGACTTAAAAGAGCTTTTGGATGCTGGAATCTTAACTTCGGAAGAATTTGACGCTGAAAAAAGTAAAATTTTAAAAGGATAAACTAATTCAAGATTTTACAATGAAAAAAACTCTATTACTCATTTTCTCTACCGCGGTTGTTTTTACTGTACTTACTTTTTCGACAGCCAGTCTACAAAGACAAGTTGATGGAAGTGACAGATATGGTTTTCCAGCTTCTTTCTATGTCCTTTATAGTGAAATGGTTTACCCAACTCCTGTAGAAGAAATGACAAATTTCATTTTTCTGAATTTAGTATTTGATATCGTAATTGCTTTTTTAATTACAATCATCCTTTTTGGAATTTATAAGAAGACCAAAAAGCTATTCCTAAAAAACTAATTCAGAGATATTTGAAAAGTAAAATCTTGAAAGATTAAATAATATAATAAACTTAAAAATGAAAAGAATCTTAAATACCATAACTCTATTTCTAGTATTAATCGTTGGAAGTTTAGTTGCGACATCTTGTAATAACCTTTCGCCAGAAAAAACCTTTGAAATCGCTGCTTTAAATTCGAATTTATTGTCTCGTTTTGGAAGTAAAGAAATCAATGAAAAACTGCAATCAGAAGCGATGATTTATGATGAAAGCCAAAAAAAGATGGTTTCTTCTTCTTACTACGATGCTTTTAAATATGATATTACCAATTTAGAAACGCGTTTTCAAACTATTAAAGATATCGCTGAAGATGATGACAACAAAGAACTTCTTCAAGCATCAAAAGACTTATTTTCTTATGCGATTGCCAAACAAAAAGAAGGTTATTTGCCAATTGCTAAGTTGAAGGACGAAAAAGCTTCGCCAGAGCAGATACAAAAAGCAATTGCCAATTTTGATTCTTCAACTCAAAGCGAAATCGATGCAAAATTCACAAAACTGATGAATGTTGCTCAAGCTTATGTAGATAAGCATAATATTAATGCTAAAATTGGAATGTAAAAATTTACTTTTTCCAATTTAATAAATACACGCACCTATTTTGTAACGCTACAAATTAGGTGCGTTTTTTTCTTTAGAAGAACGAAATTTTATTAAGTTTACTCGTAAAAATATTGAGCCTTTAAATACCCCAAACCCTCTAAACTACTAATGAATACCTTTACTAGAAAATGAAAAAAATACAAATCGTTATAGCTGTTCTTTTAATATCCATTCCTTATTGCAATTCACAATCTAACTCCCGTTTTTTTTATGATGAGAGTAACTACAACACTACAAAAGAGATAAAATCATTTGACAATAAGCTTTTTGTATTAGGACAGCATTTTTTAAAAAAAGATTCTGTTCAGCATGTCACTTCTATTCTATGCACAGATACTGCATTGAATAAAATATGGGATAAGCATTTAGGAAATTATGATGCTGATGAGCGATTTGAAAGTTTTTCATTAGATCCTGATGGAAATTTATTTCTTAGCGGATATAATGGGAAACAGAAATCTGCACTCCTATCAAAACTTAGCACAACAGGCGAATTGCAATGGAAGAAAGAGTTTAACAACATAACTTCTTTTAACAATTTGGAAATTTACAATAACAACTCCTTAATTATTGCCGGCACTAAAAGTTTTCCTAACTCTGCAGTTACTACAGATAGCACGGTAATCTCCAAAACAGATTTTAATGGAAATATACTGTGGACAAAAACAATTTGCCCTGATATTGGACTTCGATTTTTAAAGCTTTTAGGCGATAAAATTATTCTTTGCGTCAATACGACCAACTCTCCCGTTTCGTTTCCAATTAGTAAATTATTTTGTTTAAATCAAAATGGAGAAATAGAATGGTCTTATGACCTTGATTTAAAAAACACGGCGATAGATTTCGGAGTAAAATCAATTAAACTTAAAATAGTTGATGATCAAAACATTTTGGTTCTTTGTCAGTCACATAATAGCCGTAATCCGATACTTGTTCTTCAAAAGTTTGATCAATCGGGAAAAAAAATTAGTTCATACAAAGTAGAACACACAGAGTTAACAAAAACAGAAAATCTTAACGACAAAGTAGTATTGCTTACAGGCCTGAGTTATTTTGTTTATGGAAAAAAGCCCTTGCAAATTATTCTAAAAGAAGACGAAAAAAAAGAACCATACTTCTGTTTGACTGAGACGGTTGACCATTTAATCGATTTTGTAACGATAAATAATGAACGTTATCTCATTGCCAATAAATTAGATTTAGAAAAACATTTTTCAAAATGGCAAATTTCAAAATTTTAAAATCATTCCAATAGATATATAAAAAAGAGCTGCGATTTGCAGCTCTTTATATTTTATTCAACTCTAAGTTTCCTTAACCGTAATAATCTTAACCGGACAAGCTTTTGCTGCCAATTCACAACTCTCTACAATGGCATGATTTGGCGATTTTAAAGTAAAAAAGCCTTTTGCATTCTGCGAATGAAGTAATACTGATTTTCCGTCTTTTTTTGATATTTGAAAATGAACTGGATCCATCTCAACGCAGTAATTACAACCAATGCATTTGTCTCTTTGTAAAGTGATGATAACCATTATGCCTCAACGATTTTATATAATTTGTCAGACATTCTGATTCTAAACGGCAATTTGAAAGTACAATCGTCTCCTTTTGTTGCTTTTTCTACAGTAAGATCGTTCACAAACATTTCGTCGATAATCATTTCTTGAGCTCCTGTGCTTGGACCTGTTACCAAAATTTTATCACCGATTTTAATGTCGTAAGCTTCAATTTTGAATTGACCAACTTCTGCTTTTGGGAAATAATGCGTTCCTTTTCCAACATAAACCTTCTTTTGAGTTGCAGCCGATCCAGGAATGTCGCTCCACTCTCCTAATTCTTGTCCTAAATAATATCCAGACCAGAAAGCGCGATTGTAAACTGTATTTAAAGCTTCCATCCAAACTGATGTTTTCTCTTTCGAGAAAGTGCCTTCGTAATACGCATCTATTGCTTCACGGTAAGTTTTGATAACCGTTGCTACATATTCTGGCGCACGTCCTCGTCCTTCAATTTTTAAAACTTGAATTCCAGAATCGATTACTTGGTCTAAGAAATCCAATGTACACAAATCTTTTGGCGACATCATGTATTCGTTATCCAATTCGATTTCGAAACCTGTTTCTTGATCGATAACGGTATATTTTTTTCGACAGTTTTGTTTGCAAGCACCACGATTTGCAGATGAGTTATGTGAATGCAAACTCAAATAACACTTCCCCGAAACCGCCATACACAAAGCGCCATGACCGAAAATTTCGATTTCAACTAAATTTCCGTTCGGACCTTTGATCTGTTCTTTTTCTATTTGTTCCGTAATTTTCTTTACCTGACGCAAACTCAATTCACGGCTCAAAACCATGGTATCAGCAAATAAGCTATAGAATTTAATGGTTTCGATATTCGTAACATTCAATTGAGTCGAAATATGAACTTCCATTCCAATCGATCTTGCCATTGCAATTACAGCTTGATCTGATGCAATTACAGCAGTAATATTAGCTTCTTTGGCTTTATTCAATAATGTTTTTACGACTGATAAATCGTGATCGTAAATAATAGTATTTAAAGTAAGATAGCTTCGAACATTTTTGGATTCGCAACGATTGGCAATTTCTTTCAAATCTTCGATCGTAAAATTGACTGTCGATCTTGCACGCATGTTGAGCTGTTCAACACCAAAATATATAGAATCACAGCCATTATCTAAGGCAGCCTGAAGCGACTCAAAGTTCCCCGCGGGAGCCATGAGTTCGATTGTATTGTTAACTGTCATTTTTGATTTATTATTCCGATGGCCTATTTTTCGAATTTAGCCATCTAACAATTGACAAAAATAATGTGGTATAGATTAGAATTCTATGATTTATATCATAGTCTGTATTTATAATTTATTTGTAGTAGCCCAACAATCGTTGCGCAATCTTCATCAAACATAGCCCACGGTTGAAACCGTGGGAAACGTATTGTTACGTAACGTTGTGGATTTGCATTGTGTACCCACGGTTGAAACCGTGGGCTATGTTTTTGTGGATTGTGGTATTTTTTGTATTTACCCCCTCATGGTTTATTGTCAAACCCATGCAGTTTTACAAATTCATCAAATTCATTTTGAGGTGATGCTGTTTTTGATTTTTGATATAATTAAAAACAACATGAAGCTGAGATTCGCTTACCGCGAAAGCTGCATAGCCAGTTTGCCACGCGAATTTTTCAAGGATTAGATTTTCTCCATTTATACAATGAGAAGAACCACCTTTCGCTTGACGAATTACATCTGAAATAGATTTTTTCGGATTTAGTAAAAACAAAACATGCACATGGTCAGGCATTCCATTTGTGATTCTAACTGAACAACCAAGTTCAATTAATTCATCGTGAATGTAATTGTGTACCTTTTTTTCTATTGAAAAATCAATTAATTCTGTACGATTTTTGGTTGCCCAAATGGCATGAATCCATAATTTGGAAAAAGAATGCGACATTGTAAATTAGGGTTTTTAAAACCGCTAATTTATAATTTTATAAACTTTATCTGACAATCTAATTCTGAAAGGAACTTCAAAAGTTACTTTATCACCAATTTTAGCAGTTTGAGTTGCTGCTCCATCAACAATGATTTTATCTAAAACCAATTCCTGATCGCCAGTTGTTGGACCAGAAATAAGAATTTTATCTCCAACGTTTAATTCGTGATTTTCAACAGTAAATTGTCCAACTTGTGCTTTTACATAATAATGCTCTGCTTTTCCAAGAAGTACTTTTTTGATTTTTATTTTCTGACGAATATCAGCTGGCTTTTGTGCTGTCGCTAAAGCTGTTTCTGGCAATTCACCTGAATGTTTGAACTTTAGATTTTCAGATTTTCCTTTTCTGAACACTTTATTCCCAACTTGTTTTCCTGTTCTCAAACGAACTTGGTCAACCAATGGCATGTGAACAATTTCTAAACATTCTGTAGAACAACAGTTATCCATTGCCGCTTTACATTCATCACATTGAATAAACAATAAATGGCAACCATCGTTTTCGCAGTTGGTGTGATTATCACAAGGTTTTCCGCATTGATGACATTGCGAAATGATATCATCTGTAATTCTTTCGCCTAGACGATTATCAAATACGAAGTTTTTACCAATGAATTTGCTTTCTAAACCTTCCTCTTTCAATTGTTTCGCATAGTTGATGATTCCACCTTCTAATTGATAAACATTTTTGAACCCTTGGTGTTTGAAATAAGCACTCGCTTTTTCGCAACGAATTCCTCCAGTACAATACATTACTAGATTCTTATCGTCTTTATGATCTTTAAGCTGTTCGTTGATAATTGGCAAACTTTCTCTAAAAGTCTCAACATCTGGAGTAATCGCACCTTTAAAATGACCAACTTCACTTTCGTAGTGATTTCTAAAATCTACTACAATTGTGTTTGGATCATCAAGGATTTCGTTGAATTCTTTGGCTTTCAAGTGAACGCCAATATTTGTAACATCAAAAGTATCGTCATTTAAACCGTCAGCAACGATTTTGTGACGTACTTTGATCGTTAATTTTAAAAATGAATGATCGTCTTGTTCAACAGCAACATTCAATCGTATGCCTTTCATGAAATCATACACCTCAAGAGTTTCTCTGAAAGCTTCAAAATTTTCAGCTGGAACACTCATTTGAGCATTTATTCCTTCGCTGGCAACATAAATTCGGCCTAATGCATCAAGGGCATTCCAGGCTACGAATAAATCATTACGAAATTTTTGTGGATCTTGAATTTTGGCATACGCATAGAAAGACAACGTAAGTCGTTGTTGTCCTGCATCATCGATCATGATGGCTCTTTCTTCTGCGCTCAAAGTGTTATACAGTTGCATGCTATAAACAGTTTTAAGTTAAGAATATATGTTTTTTTAGATTTTCTTTAAAATCTGTGGCAAATTTAGGGTTTATTTTCAGATTTAAAATGGTCTTAACTTAATTATGTACTTTTTTAACATCTTAATATCTTAATGCAACTTTGTAACTTTAAATTATTACACATTGATTCACAGCACTATGAATGTCTCGAACGCTGTACCAAATCATCTACAGAAACAGAACGACTTATATGTCCAAAGAGAATTTCAAGATTTTCTGCGCGAAGGCTGTCTCTAACATCCGAACGAGCTTCGGCTATTTTTAGATTAATGTTTATAGCCTGTAAATCAATAAAAAGATTCTTTAAAAAACGAGCACCCGCAATATCAATACGAGGAGAAGAATTCAAATCTAATATTACAGTTTTTAAAGAATCTTGTTCACTGTAGATTTTTTCCAAGATTCGTTCTTTAATATATTCTGCATTGAAATAAAATATGGAAGATTCAACTCTGACAATCAATACGTTTTCAATTTCCTCATTCTCTGGATGCCTTTTCAAATCGGTATAAATTCTAGTTCCTGGAACTCTTCCTAAAAAAGCTACATGTGGTTTTGAAGCAGACTTTAATAATAACAACAATGTTACGATTGTGGCGAGTAAAACTCCAGCTAGAATTCCCCATACCAATACACCTGCAAGCGCAATCATGACGACGCAAAATTCTTGTTTGTTTATTTTATAAAGGTGTCTCATTTCTTTCCAATCAAAAAGTCCTCTAATGGCAACTAAAACAATAGTCGCTAAAATCACCGTTGGCAGATTTTGAAGATAGCCCGTTAAAAACAAAAGACAGCATGCAATGGTGAAAGAAGCAAACAAAAGCGACAAAGGTGTCTTTGCTCCAGCAGCATTGTTTACAGCAGATTGTGACAAACCGCCTGCAACGGGATAACCATGCCCGAACGAAACAGCTGCATTTGCGACTCCCAATGCCAAAAGTTCTTGACGGGGATTAATAACATATCCGTTTTTTTGAGCCAAAGTGCGTCCGGCAGAAACACTTTCTATATAAGACAATAAAAAACAAGCCATTGCTAATGGCAAAACGCCATCTACATCTCGAATTCGGAGAGAAGGCAAATGAAATTCAGGAAGTCCAGTCGGGATAATTCCAACTGTTTTGAATTCTGCGTATTTTAATGATGTTGTCGAAATAAGAACAATAGATAAAACAACAATAAGAATTGCGACAGGTAGTTGCGGAGCTATTTTTTCTCCAACGATTAAAATGATTATCGCTATTATTCCGAAAATAAAAACCGCAGTATTCATATCTGGAATTTGATGCAAAAGATTACTAATTCGTTCTAAGAAATTATCTCCACCTCCTTCAACTCCAAATAATTTTGGCAATTGAGTCAAACCAATAGTAATTGCAGCCCCTGCCTTGAATCCGACCAAAACAGTTTCACTAATAAAATTAATGATGCCGCTTAACCTCAGCAAATAAGCAATGATGGCCATTACTGCAAATACCAATGCGGTGAGCGACGCAATTTCAGACCAACGTTCCACATTGCCGTTTGCCATGCCTGCTATAGTTGTTCCAACCAATAGAGAAATAGCAGATGTTGGTCCTATTGCAAGCTGTCTACTGGTTCCGAGCAAAGCATAAAAAATACCGCCAATGAGGTAACCGTAAATTCCGTATTGCGGAGGCAAACCTGCAAGCGTTGCATAAGCAAGAGAAACAGGGATTCCGTAAGCGGCCAATGTTACACCTGCAATACAATCTCTTTTTAGGTCTTTCTTATTATAGTTTTTAATCCAGTCTGCTGCTGGCAAAAGTTTAGAAATCATAATCGAAAAAGTTACGCGATTGGTAATTCACAAGCAATAAATCAATATCTATAGCTGCGAAAGTTTAATCTTTCTCTTCCAATAATGCTTTTTTAACTTCATTCAATTCCGCGATTTTTTCTGGACTCACTTTTGGATATTCTAAATCCATTTCGTCTAAAGCATGAATTATGGCAGAAGCAATTGCAATTCGAGCATACGATTTATTATCGGCTGGAATTACATACCAAGGCGATTTTTTGGTCGATGTATTTTTAATCAATTCTTCGTAAGCATGCATATAATCGTCCCAGTACCCACGCTCTTTGGCATCGGCTGCACTAAATTTCCAGTTTTTATCGGGGTTGTCAACTCTTTCTATAAATCTCTTTTTTTGTTCGTCTTTCGAAAGATTTAGAAAAAACTTAATGACAATGGTTCCGTTTCTAGTGAGGTATTTTTCGAAGTTTCGAATGTCTTCAAAACGATTTTCCCAAATGTCTTTGGTAATCAGTTTTTCAGGAATCTTTTGACCTTTCAGTATCGCTTCATGAACACGAACTACCAGCACTTCTTCATAATAGGAACGATTGAAGATTCCAATTCGACCTCTTTCTGGAAGATGTTTTTGACAACGCCATAAATAATCATGATCCAATTCTTCTGAGCTTGGCCCTTTAAAAGAAGAGACTTGACAGCCTTGCGGATTTATGCCCGACATTACGTGTTTTATTGCACCATCTTTTCCGGCAGCATCCATAGCTTGAAAAATAACAAGAACAGACCATTTGTCTTGAGCGTATAAAATATCTTGCATGGCCGCGAGAGCCTTAACTCCCATTTTTAATGTTTTTTGGATTATTGCTTTGTCTTCATCGCCAGAATAACATGTTGGTTTGTCTTTTAAGGAAAAATCTTTATCGTCACCGACACAAAATTGTTCAGAAAATTTCTTAGCGCGATGCAACAATTCTTTCTTGCTTATTTTTTTTAATTCATTGTCATTTCCTTCTGTTTTTTTGTGTTTTTTCTTGTTATTTTTTGACATAATTACAAAAGTTTTTGAATTATTATTACTCGTAAGTGAAATATTGAATTCTTACAAAAATGTAGTTTATCGATACAAAATGGCATTTCACCTGATTTATTGTTATCCATTGATATACAGATAAATAATATTTTAACTAAAATTAACGAAATTTCATCAATATCTGTTCATTTATCTAAAAAAACGCTAACTTAGCTCATGCACTTTATTGGTTTTTAGTTAGTTGTAATTAATGAATTTTACCTAAAAGAATTTAACAATGAACAAAATCTACTCCTCCGCAATCTTATTAAGTCTCTTGATGTTTTCTTGCAAAAAAGAAACACCTCCAAGCCCCAAACCATTAGAAATTTCTGTTACTTCTGTTTTACAGCAAGATGTGCAATTAGAATCGGAATATACGGGTCAGACTTTTGGTCAATCTGATATACAAATTAACCCACGAGTTGATGGTATTATCGAAAGTATGAATTTTAAAGAAGGAAGTTTTGTCAAAAAAGGACAAGTCCTTTACACTATTGATCCTTTACCGTACAGAGCTAAACTTAATGAAGCTGAAGGAGGTGCCGCAGAATCGCAAGCACGATTGTCTAAAACCAAAGCTGATTTGGATATGATCACTCCATTAGCAAAAATGAATGCAGTCAGCCAGAGAGAATTGATTTCAGCAAAGGCGGCGTATAATGCTTCACTGGCACAAATTAAGGCTTCAAGCGCATCTGTTCAAAATGCAAAAATTGAGTTGGGTTATTGTCAAATCTTGGCACCAATTTCAGGATTAATCGGTATTTCTAAAGTTCGTGTTGGAGATTATGTTAGACCTGGTGCCGCGTCTATTTTAAATACCATTTCAGATTTAGGAGATGTGAGGGTTCGATTTACTATCAGCGAACAGGAATTTCTGCGTCTTTACAGAGAATTCAATAAACCAAATTCTGCTTTGAAAGGTTCTGGCGCAACAGTTACCATAAAACTATCGGATGGTTCTACATATCCGGAGACAGGAAAAGTAAGTTTTGCCGACAGACAAATTGATCCTTCTACGGGAGCAATTACATTTGAAGCCGCATTTCCAAACCCAGATAAATTGCTTCGTCCTGGTCAATATGTAAAAGTGGCGCTGCTTACAGACATTCGCAAAGAAGCCATCGTAATTCCGCAGCGTGCCGTTATCGAAGTGCAAGGCATTTATCAGGTTTATGTAGTAGGCAATGACAATAAAGTACAAATGCAGATTGTAAAACCAGGTCCTACTGTTAAAAATGGTTATATCATTGAAGAAGGACTAAAACCTGGAGATAAGATAGCCATGGGAGGTACTTCATTATTGAAAAATGGAAGCGTCATTACTCCTAAAACCGTTCAATGGCAATTGGGCGATCCAGAAACTGTAGCTGCAAAGTAATCTAAATCACATACTATTATGGGAGAATTTTTCGTCCGAAGACCAATTGTTGCCATTGTAATTAGTATTATCATTGTGATACTTGGATTATTGGCACTACAAAAAACACCTATTTCTCAATATCCGGATATTAATCCGCCCGTTGTAAAAATTACAACTTCTTTTACAGGAGCAAATGCGCTGAATGTGGAACAGGCAGTTGCGACTCCTATTGAGCAAAAAGTGAATGGTGTTGAAAATATGCTATACATGAAATCGATCAATACTTCTGATGGAGCTTGTACCATTGAAGTTACTTTCGATGTAGGAACCAATCTGGACAACGCCAATATGTTGACTCAAAACAGACAAAACCAGTCTGCTCCATTTATGCCTTCGAGTGTAAAACAGCAAGGTGTCGTTGTAAAAAAGTCACTATCGTTTCCGATGATGTTATTCACCATTACCTCAACCAATCCGAAATACGATGCTAAGTTCTTAAACAACTATGCGAGTATCAATGTTGTTGACCAGCTGGCTCGTATAAAAGGAGTTGGAGAGGTAACGCTTTTTGGAGGAAGCGACTACTCTATGCGTATTTGGCTAAAAGCCGATATGATGAGTAAACTTGGCGTAACGGTTGAAGATGTCAAAAATGCGCTGAACGCACAAAACATGATTAGTCCAGGAGGGAAATTTGGAGCCGAACCAGCACCTCCGAATACTGAGTTTACATACGGTGTAACGCTTCAAGACCGTTTAGTTACCGAAAAAGAATTTGGAAACATTGTGGTTCGAAGTAAAGAAGACGGAGCTCAAGTTTTAATGGGAGATATTGCCCGTATTGAATTAGGAACAGAAAATTACAGTTCATCAGCCAGAAGAAACAGTTCTCCAAGTGCGGTTATTGCCTTGTACCAAATGCCAGGAAGTAACGCCCTTGATGTTGCTGAAAATGCAAAAGCAGCAATGAAGCAATTATCGGAAAAGTTTCCGCAAGATATTGTATACCAAGAATCTTTAGACACAACGCTAGCTATTACTGCTGGGGTTGATGATATTGTACATACTCTTTTTGAAGCTATTATTCTGGTAATTTTAGTGGTATTTATATTTCTACAAAACTGGCGCGCTACTTTAATTCCGTTAATTACAGTTCCCGTTTCGTTGATTGGGACCATTGCGGTTTTCCCGATGTTAGGATTTTCGATCAATACACTTTCTCTTTTAGGATTAGTATTAGCAATTGGTATTGTAGTCGATGATGCTATTGTGGTTGTTGAAGCCGTAATACATCATATCGAACATGGAAAAAATCCGCGAGAAGCAACAATTCAGGCAATGAAAGAAGTTTCTGGACCTGTAATCGCCATTGCCTTAATTCTGTGTGCCGTTTTCATCCCAGTTGCGATGACACCCGGAATCACTGGACGTTTTTACCAGCAATTTGCCATAACCATTGCCGTCTCGGTCGCCTTCTCGGCATTTAGCGCTTTATCTTTAAGTCCCGCACTTTGTGCCATGCTTTTAAAACCCACAAAACCTATTGACCAGCAAAAAGGATGGCTTGCCAAATTCTTTTCTTGGTTCAACAGAGTTTTTGAAAATGTAACTGGAAAATATATTGGCGGAGCAACATTCTTTGCAAAAAAAGCAATGCGCATTGTGGTTTTACTAGCCGTTATACTTGTGGCAATTGTCCTTTTAGGCAAAAAAATTCCGTTAGGATTTATTCCAGAAGAAGATCAGGGTTATGTCTTGGTAAATATTGCTTTGCCTCCTGCTTCATCATTACAGCGCACCGATGAAATTTCGAAAAAAGTAGACAGTTTCCTTAAAGAAGAAAAATCTATTTTATCATATACCACGATAAACGGATTTAGTATGCTTACCAATTCTTATCAGCCAAATAATGCTTTTATTTTCATTTCACTAAAACCTTGGGAAGAAAGAGCGGAAACGGCCAAACAATTTGTAGACCGATTCAATAAAAAACTGGCAACTCAAATTACGACTGCGACTTGTTTTTCATTCGGTCCGCCCGCGATTCAAGGTTTGGGTGCTTCGGCAGGTTTTAGTTTGATGCTTCAAGACCGAGGAGGAAATACACCTCAATATTTAGCAGAACAAACTCAGAACTTTATTGCGGCTGCACAACAGCGTCCTGAAATAAAACGAATTTACACCACTTTTAATGCTGGTACTCCGCAAATCAAATTGGATATCGACAACGATAAGGCCATGAAATTAGGCATACCCGTCTCTAAAGTCACCGAAGCACTCGGAGCATTTTTGGGAGGAAGTTATGTAAATGATTTTAACCGTTTCGGCCGTCAGTATAAAGTGTATGTTCAAGGTGAAGCCGTTAATCGTGTGAAACCAGAGGACTTAAACATGATTTATGTCAAAAATAGCAAAGGCGATATGCTTCCTGTTTCGACATTGGTTACAGCAACCAAAGTGTCTGGCCCTGATTTTACAAACCGTTTGAATTTATTCCGTTCTGCTGAGATTGGAGGAAGTCCAAATGATGGTTATAGTAGTGCTCAGGCTTTGACAGCTTTAGAAGAAGTTGCCAAACAGACTTTGCCTGCCGATATGAGTTTCGATTACATCAACTTATCGTATCAAGAAAAGCATTCTCCTGGAGGAGGATCAGTATTTGTGATGGCTTTAGTATTTGTATTCTTAATTCTTGCCGCGCAATACGAAAGCTGGAAATTACCATTCAGCGTACTTCTTGGAGCTCCTTTCGCAGTATTTGGAGCACTTTTAGGACTTCTTTTAGCAAGATTTGGAAGCGATGCTTACGTGAACAACGTTTTTGCTCAAATCGGACTCGTTCTCCTCATCGGATTGGTAGCTAAAAATGCTATTCTAATTGTCGAGTTTGCCAAAGAAGAATATGAAAAAGGAAAACCTCTTTACGAATCGGCAATGTATGCGGCAAGACTTCGTTTTCGTCCGATCTTGATGACTGCCTTTGCTTTTATTCTTGGGGTAGTTCCATTATTGACCGCTACAGGTGCAGGATCGCAAGCGCGTATTGTAATGGGAATGGCAGTATTTAGCGGTATGTTAGTCGCCACTATTTTAGGGGTATTAATTGTACCTGGTCTATTTGTTATGATTGAAAGAATTGGACACAAGAAAGAGGAAACAATCGTAGCGACAGAAAATAATGTAGAATCAAATACTACAGACCATGAGTAAGAAATATAAAATAATCGTGATTATATTGGTTATTTCCTTATTTCCAGCCGGATGTATGGTAGGACCAAAATATAAAAAACCAGAACAGTTAAAATCAGAATCTTATTTAAATGAGAGGAATTTAGACAGTCTCGCTTCGGTAACCAACGTAAAATGGTTTGATTTGTTTAATGATGATGTTTTAAAGGATCTTATAACAAAAGGCCTTCAGAATAATTATGATCTCAAAATTGCAGTTTCAAGAATTGAACAACTTCGTGCTGAATTAGGTTATGCTAAAGCAGATTTATTTCCAGCTTTCCAATATGGCGCTACCATAAACAGCAATGAGAAATATATTACTCCGTCTACAGCTGGAGCCAGTATGTCTTGGGAACTTGACTTTTGGGGAAAATTTCGTCATGAAAATAATGCTGTAAAAAACGAACTTCTTGCAACTGAAGAAGCGCGTAAAGTAGTATTGTCTGAAATTGTTACGAATATTGCGGTTGCATACTTTCAGATGAGAAATTTTGATGATCAGCTCGAAATAACCAAACATACTCTTGAAACAAGAGAGAAATACTACCAAATCATAAGCGAAAGATTTGCAAAAGGTTACATTTCTGAAGTTGACAAAGCACAGATTGAACAACAAGTTGCCATTGCTGAAGCCGCAATACCAAACATTCAAAGACAAATAACATATTACGAAAATACAATTGCCTTGCTTACTGGTCAGCTTCCTTCTGAAATCCCTAGAGGAAAAAGCAATACAGAACTGCAAATTGTAAGTCAAATTCCGTTGTCAATTCCATCTGCTTTGTTAGAAAACAGACCCGATGTAAAAGCTGCCGAATTAAGATATGCAGCAGCAAATGAAAGAATTGGTGTGGCTCAAGCCATGCGTTTTCCTTCTATTAATTTAGCCGCAATCGCAGGATTTGCTAGTGCCGATTTAAGCAATCTGTTTTTAGGAAGTTCTTACATGCAAAATGCTTCTGGCGGAATTGCAGGTCCTATTTTTGCTTTCGGAAAAAACAAAAGAAGAGTTGAAATCAACAGACAACAAGCAGAACAATTCAAATTCATTTACCAGAAAACGTACATTGGTGCCGTTTCCGAAGTTGAACAATCCATACAAAACGTTAGAACATATCAAGAAGAATGGAAAGCACGCAATAGACAAGTTCAAGCGGCTTTAATCAACTACAAACTATCTCACGAAAGATATGATAGCGGTTACGTTTCTTACTTAGAAGTTTTAGATGTAGAAACCAACCTTTTTAATGCACAATTAAGTCTTGCACAATTATCAGAAAGACAATTAAGTTCGATGATCGAATTGTACAAAGCACTCGGCGGGGGATGGAACATGTAAGGTACAAAGGTACTAAGTTGCAAAGGTTCAAAGGTTTCTTCACTATACAAATAAAAAAGGCACTATTTTCATAGTGCCTTTTTTTTATACTTTCTAACTCTGTACCTTTGTTACTTTGAACCTTAACGAATTAACAAAATTCGTTAAACGCATCTTGCAAATTCTCAGCGATTAATTCAGCTGGACGTCCTTCGATGTGGTGACGCTCTAACATGTGAACCAATTCTCCGTTTTTAAACAAAGCCATAGATGGCGAAGATGGAGGAAATGGGAACATATGTTGTCTTGCAGCATCAACAGCTTCTTTGTCAACACCTGCAAAAACAGTAATTAAATGATCTGGTTTTTTAGCTCCTTCCAAACTCATTTTTGCTCCTGGACGTGCATTTCTTGCAGCACACCCACAAACAGAGTTTACAACAACTAAAGTGGTACCTTCAGCTTTGATCGCGTTCTCAACAGCTTCAGCACTATGTAAGTCTTGAAAACCAGCAGCTGTTAATTCAGCTTCCATTGGTCTTACCATATCTAGTGGATACATATTCTTTTGTTTTAAATTGTACTTTTTGAACTGCAAAGTTACGAAGTTTACTCGCAACTAGTTACTTTGAAGTATAAAGTTTTGTTATAGTTTGATATTAATATCTTTATTTAAATAAAACTCTAAATAACGCCTGAATAAACGGTCTTTTCGGACATTTCAGAATCACCTTTAAATCCTCGACTAAATTGGTTTCTTCATCCAAGAATTTAAAAATCAGTTTTGGATTGCCTTTTCGAAATAGCGACGAAAAAATAGAACTTCCCAATTCGTTATGACGATACAGAATATCCAAAAGCAATAAATCGTAAAACCAAAACTTAGATTTTTTGTGAAAGTTTTTCATTTCAAAGTCTTTCTTTTGAATAAACTCCACTAAATCCGAAGATTTCTTATCTGAATTTTTAAACGTATAACCCGTACTCGCTTTTGTCCAACCGCCTGCCGTACCAATATTCAATACTCGTTTGGTATTTTTTTCCCAAAAAGGATAGCAAGTCATCGGAATGCTTCCCTCCTCTTTTTCCAAAATTTCGTAGTGTTCCGAACCTAATTTCTTCAGATAAAGTTCAATCTCTTTTTCGTATTCTTCTTTTGAAAGCAATTTTTCAGAAAACAAAGTATATTCAACCAAAGCCTCCGTTTTTGAAGTTGGCAAAATATACATAAATCTCGTATTCCCTTTTTGTTCTACCGAAAAGTCCATGAAAGTGACTTCTTCAGGATTGAAAACCTCCTCTTTCGTTTTCACAAACCAGCCCACAAAATGCTGTTGCAAAACGGGATATTTGTTTTGCCTTTCGGCGAAAGCCTTAGTATAAATACTATTGAAAAGATAATTACAAGTGTATCGATTTTCTTCTGTACCAACAAAAACATGTGTTTCCAATTCGTTGATATCGGTTATTTTTTCTTTTAAAAAAGTAATATTGGACTGTTTTGAAATGGCTTCAAAAACAAAATCATAAAAGTCTAAACTATTGATTTTATTGTATGAATAAGGATTCAAGTCTAAATCCCGCTTAAATTTTTCATTAGCAAATAAAGCCAAATCCCATTTTTTTGAAATAACCGAATTCCAAACACTTTCTTCTTTTTCCCAAAAACACCAAGTTCTGTCATTGGTTTTCTTTGCATTTTGATCTAACAATAAAATCGATTTATCGGAGAATTTTCCAGACAAAACCATTTTGTAAACCGTCATCAAAGACGCGAGTCCAGTTCCTGTAAAAATGTAGTCGAAATGTGGGATTTGCGAAGAATTCATTCTCAAAAATAAGAAAATTTACTTTTCCAGATTTTCTAATAACACTTTAAAATCTTTTAGCCCCAAATAATTATTGTATTGAAAGATAATTTCATTCTTATCATTCAAAACACATAAAATCGGATACGCCATTTGGTTGTTTATCCTTCCCAATTCTAAAGCCAGTTCATGAACGCCAACATTATTGCCTGAAGGCTGATATTTGAAAGTATGATTAGCGAATGTAATATCTCGTTTTTCTTCTGCATTGAAATCAATAAAATAGAAATTGGAGTTTAGTTTGTCTATTATTTCCTGATCTTTAAATGTTGTGGCTTTCATTCTCTGGCAAAACTGACACCAATCGGTATGAATGAAAACAATGGTTTTTCGTTTTTGGATTTGTTGCAAGCTGTCTATTTCCTCAAAAGTTCTGCTTTTTAATTGGCAAAATCCCGTTGAAGTTATTCCGAAGAAAAGAATAAATAGAAGAAGTTTTTTCATTGTTTTTTGTTTTGCCACGAATTACACGAATTTACACAAATTAAATTCGTGATAATTGGTGCAATTCGTGGCAACATTTCGTTTAGATCTTTTACCTAAAAGTATATCGCAATCCTAAAAATCCGCGAATAGTTTGGTTTTGCCCATAAACATAAGTCGTATCAAAGGTCAAACCATACGGATTGTCTGGCGTTACCAATACTTTTCCAGCCGAATCGTATTGTACATTTTTATCGAAAGGATCATTTGTTCTCGAAATCAAAAACGGATTATTTTGTTTTGGTGTAAAGTTCAGCAGATTCTTGATTCCGCCATAAACTTCAAAATCTTTCCATCCCGAATAGGTAAACTGAATATTCTGAATGCTATACCAAGGCGATTTCGGACTTCTCGGATCAGTTTCGCTCAACAAAGGCAATTTCATCGGACTATAAACATTTCCCGTATAATCCATCGATAAATGCCAAGGTTGAATTTTGTATGAAACACTCCAAGTTCCTGTGAAATTCTCCGTCAAATAAGGTCTTTCTGAAATTCCGTTCTCCACATTTTTATTGTCTAAAACCGTTGCGCCTACAATAAATTTTAATCCCGACGGAAAATTAAGATCCACATTCGTACTTATTCCTTGACTTATCGCATAACCATCAATATTGTCATAGATGATTTCGTTTGGATTCGTCTCATAATCTGAAATAATCTTATTGCTAAATCTCGTATAAAAAGCAGTCGTTTCAATTCCCATAAACGTTCCATTTCCAAAATTGATTTTCTGAATATAATTCAAATTCACATTTACAGATTGTTCGGGTTTCAAATCATTTTTGATAATAACATCTCTAGAACCCGTTAACGTCGCATGATCTTCAGTAAACAAATTTACAACGCGAAATCCAGTTCCAGCATTTAATCTAAAAATCGTGTTTTCGTTTGCTTTAAATCGATAAGCAAATCTTGGTGTGAAAATAGAACCATGAATCGAGTTGTAATCATATCGCATTCCCAACAAAACCTGACTTTTTGGAGAAAACGTAATTTCGTCTTGAACAAAAATTCCTGGAAGCCAAGTGTTTTCAGCTTCTTTGGTTGCAGGCGTATTGTCATCGTAATACGTATATCGACTTGCAATTCCCGCCAACAAATCGTTTCGTCCGATTTTTTTATCCCAAGTCAGCTGCAAAAATCCAATTTTCTGATTAGCGATATAAGAAGTAGTTCCATATCGGCTATCTTGATAATGAACATTTCCAGAAAAAGAAAGCATCAATTTTTCTTCAAAAGGCAATTGATAACTTCCAATTAATTCAGCTCTTTTAGTATAAATGCTTTCGCCGTAGATTTCATCGCCACCTCTATATTTCTTTTCCCAACGAATGTCTCCACCCCAGCGATCCTCATACATTCCGCGCGCTGCAATCGTAAAAAGGCGATTTTGATTTCGTTTAAAACTCCATTTATTGAAAACCGAAATTCGTTCAGAAAGCGTAACATCGGTAAAATTGTCTTTGTCTTTATCAATAACCTGATCATAATTGAAGTAATTTACGCCAATAAGCGAAGTCGCTTTTTTCCCGACATTAAACTTAGTTCCCAAATCGAGATTGCTTTCAAAATAAGAAGTCGTAAAATAATCGGCTGAAAAAGTCGGCGCTGATGTTGGATTTTTAGTAATAATATTGATCAAACCGCCAACAGCTTCACTTCCGTAAAGCGACGAAGCGGGGCCTTTTACAATTTCAATTCGTTCGACCAAAGAATTCGGAATTCCCGACAAACCATAAACCGTCGAAAGACTGCTCACAATTGGCATTCCGTCAATCATCACCAAAGTGTACGGACCTTCTAATCCATTTATATGAATATCTCCCGTGTTGCAAACGCCACAATTCAACTGCGGACGAACGCCATTTATGTTTTGAAGCGCATCGTAAATACTTGGCGTTGGATTTTTCTTGAAGAAAACTGGAGAATAAACCTCAACGGGAACGGCACTTTCTAATCTTTTTACGGGTTTTAAAGTTCCCGAAACTACAACTTCGTTCAGTTCATTTTGATCTTCTTCTAATTCAAAATCAAGATTCAGATTTTCATTTTCTGCAACTAAAATCTTTTGGGTTATCGGTTTGAATCCAGTCGAGGTCACTGCGATTTTATAAGAACCGCTTGGAATATTTTCTAGTTTATAAAAACCTAGAGAATCTGTTTGTGTTCTAAAGTTTGTGTTTAATAAACGAATGCGAATTCCTTGAATTGATGGCACATTCATTTCCACTTTTCCAGAGATATTTTGAGAATAAAAGTTTTTAGTTGAAAGTATTAATATTGTCAAAAATAAATATTTCATTATTGTAAAATTAAATTTAGACAAAACTAAAAATTAAATTCGACATACAATTATTCTTGAAACAGAAATTTTCAAACTGATTGAATTCAATATGTTAGATTTTTGTTTTCGCCAAATAATTAAACCATATAAGTCATATAAGCTTCCCCTTAAATGAAACTTATATGACTTATATGGTTTAAAAAACTTTGCGTCTTTGCGAACAATTTTCAAGAGCTTATTTAAAATCTTCGTCAATAAGTTCTTTATTAATTACCGCTCCGGCGAAAGATCCAGAAGAAACCGCCAAGGCAACAGAACGCATTTGGGTCGTCGCATCACCGCTTCCGAAAATACCTGGAATTGTAGTTTTCTGCATAAAATCGACTTTTAAATATCCTTGTTCATTAATTTCACAGCCAAGATCTTGCGGTAATTTACAATGCTGTTCAAATGGAACTCTTGCGTAAATAGCTTTTACATCAACTTTTTCTCCGTTTTTAAAAACAATATCTGAAACATAACCTTCATTATGATTTATCGAATTTATTTCTTCTTCTAAAATCAAAACGCCATGATTTTTAAGAATCTGCTTTTGTTCCAAAGTCAATTCTGATTTTCCATTAGTGCACAAACGAAGGTCTTTTGTCCAATTCGAAATCAATTTGGCAAATTCAAATCCCATTTCGCCATTAGCAATAATCGCTGTTTTTTCATTTTTGACTTCATAACCATGACAATACGGACAATGCAAAACTGAAATTCCCCAACAATCTGCAAAACCTTCAATTTCTGGAAGTAAATCTTTTACGCCTGTTGCGAATAATACTTTTCTCGCCGTAAAGATTTCTCCAGATTCAGTTTCAATTTCAAAACCTTTTTCTGTTTTAAGCGCTTTTATGGCTAGTCCGTTATAGAATTGAACGGTTTTATAAATATCAACTTGCAATTTGGCTTTCGCCGAAATGACTGCAGGCTTTTCACCGTCTTGTGTTATAAAATTATGAGAATACGGCGTCTGTCTGTTGCAAGGCAAACCGCTGTCGATAACCAAAACCTGACGTAAAGCACGTCCTAAACTCATTGCCGCTGAAAGTCCGCTATAACTTCCGCCAACGATAATCACTTCAAAATGCTTCTGTTCCATATTTTTATTTTTAATCTGTGAGTGAAATTGCTTTTAACACATAGAAACATAGCTTTTAGGATTTTGTAAAAGGCGTTTCACTTAGAATAATTAGACATAGAACTATGTGTTAAAGCTTGCTTTTTCTGTACTCTTAAAAGAAACAATAAAATCTATGTTCCTATGTGTTTAAATTAAATATACTTTCACCCAATGGTTATTTTAATGATTTTGTTTTCTATGTAATTTGTAATTGATTAAATGTCCGATGATCATTCCGATTCCTCCGAAATAAATCAGATCAAGGTGAATTTCCAAAAGAAGTTCTGTCAAAATGCTGATCCAAATCAGCGCCATTGAAACAACTAAAATTGTCGATACCAAAAGAGCCGATTTTTTTATAATTTTGAGAATTGCAAAGAGACCTATCGAAGCAAAGAGTAAATCTATAAATGGGTTATGACTCAATCCTAAAGGAAGGATCGTTAAAAAAGGAAAAATCAAACAGTGAACCAGACAAATGGTCGCGCTTGAAATTCCTAAAATATCGTAAAAGGATGTGCTTATTTTCTTCATTATGTGTACTTTTGCTTAATGCAATTTTGTTGCAAATATACATATTTTTATCAATTGCAACATTGTTGCGTTTAATTTTTAATTCCGTAAAAAATGAAAACTACACGTAATACCGCAGCAAAGACGGCTGTTTTAGAGGTATTTGAAAAATCTAAAACTGCTCTTTCGCATACCGAAATTCACAAACAATTAAATGATTTGTGCGATCGCGTTACCATTTACAGAATTCTAGATCGATTAATTAACGAGGACATAATTCATAAAATTTCGAATTTGGACGGAACGGTAAAATATGCCAAATGCAATCATTCGCATCAGCGAGTACACATTCATAACCATGCACATTTTAGCTGTGAGAATTGCCATGAGATAACTTGTCTTGAAAGTGTAAAACCGAGTTACATCATGCCGCATAATTATAAAGTAAATGAGATCAATTTCACTTTATCAGGATTATGTCCGAATTGTTTAAATTCTAACATTTAACTTTTAGACTCGTCTAAAAATATTGTTTCGCGAATATAATTTTTATCTATATTTGTGAAAACAATACTTTTACAATGACTAAATCTTTAGAAGAAGTCCACGAATCGGTTTCTACAGAAAATAAAAAAAAAGGTTTTAGAAAAATTTTAGCCTTCTTAGGCCCTGCATATTTAGTAAGCGTTGGTTATATGGATCCAGGAAACTGGGCGACTGACATTGCCGGTGGAAGCCAATTCGGTTACACTTTAGTTTGGGTTTTATTAATGAGTAATTTAATGGCTTTGCTTTTGCAGAGTCTAAGTGCTCGTCTCGGAATTGTAACACAGCGCGACCTTGCGCAAGCTTCAAGAGAAACTTATTCCAAGTACATCAACTACATTTTATATTTCCTTGCCGAAATTGCAATTGCTGCCTGCGATTTGGCAGAAGTTCTCGGAATGGCGATCGGAATCAACTTGCTTTTCGGAATTCCGTTACTCGAAGCAGTTCTGATTACCGTTTTAGACACCTTTTTATTGCTTTTCCTGATCAATAAAGGAATTCGCAAGATGGAAGCCTTCATTATAGCTTTAGTAGCGATTATTGGATTCTCTTTCATTTTCGAAATGATTTTCGCCGAACCAGAAGTTCATAAGGTTTTGGCTGGGCTTATTCCTTCAATTCCAAATTCGGCTGCTTTATATATTGCTATTGGAATTATCGGAGCAACTGTAATGCCACACAATTTGTATTTGCATTCGTCTTTAGTGCAAACGAGAAAATTCGACAGAACTCCGGCGGGAATCAAACAAGCTTTGAAATACAATTTTATAGATTCTACCATTGCATTAAATCTGGCCTTTTTTGTAAACGCCGCAATCTTAATTCTTGCCGCCGCGACTTTCCATAAAAACGGAATGTATGAAGTTGCAGAAATTCAGGATGCACACAAATTCTTAGAACCGCTTTTGGGAACAAAATGGGCGCCAGCTTTATTTGCTATTGCCTTGATCGCAGCGGGACAGAGCTCGACTGTAACGGGAACGCTTGCCGGGCAAATCGTAATGGAAGGTTATCTTCATTTTAGAATTCAGCCTTGGGTTCGTAGAATTATTACGCGTTTAATTGCCATTATTCCTGCCGTGATTGTGATTTTGATTTATGGCGAAAGCGTGACAGGGAAACTCCTAATTCTGAGTCAAGTCATTTTGAGTTTGCAATTGGGCTTTGCGATTATTCCGCTGATTCACTTTGTGAGTGACAAATCAAAAATGAATGGTTTTCATATTTCTAGAACCACTCAGGTTGTTTCTTGGATTATTGCTTCGATTATTG
>NZ_JBHNPP010000015.1:0-139633 GCF_042436695.1 Flavobacterium sp. HJSW_4 | reverse complement strand
GAGCGAAAGACGAGGCTCGAACTCGCGACAACCAGCTTGGAAGGCTGGAGCTCTACCAACTGAGCTACTTTCGCATTAACCGAGTGCAAATTTAAAAATTTTAATTTTAAAAACAAATAAAAATCAAAAATTTTATTTTCACAAAAACAAAACTAAAAAGTTTGTTTTCTAGAGCGAAAGACGAGGCTCGAACTCGCGACAACCAGCTTGGAAGGCTGGAGCTCTACCAACTGAGCTACTTTCGCATTGGTTCGGCAAAGATAGAAAGAAAGTTCAGTTAAAAACAAGCTTTTCGGCAAAAAAAATCAATAAAAAACAACAATTTTTTATAACTGATTTAAAATTAAAAAGTTATAAATACAATATTTTTAAAAAAATTATGATCACAATTAGAGAAATTACCTCAAAAGAGACTTATGCTGTTCGCCAACCTGTTTTAAGAAAAGGAAAACCGATCGAAAGTTGCGTGTTTGAAGGCGATGATTTAGAGTCTACTCATCACTTTGGTTTATTTGATGAAGAAGAATTAATAGGAATTATTTCGTTATTTGATAAAATCAATACTATATTTGCCGAAAAAAATCAAGCCCAAATTCGAGGGATGGCTGTTTTAGACACTCATCAAAAAAAGGGATTTGGAGAAGCTTTGGTTAGACATTGTGAAACCTACTGCAATGACAATCAAGTTGATTTGATTTGGTTTAATGCCAGAACAGCCGCTGTAGGCTTTTATAAAAAAATGAATTACCAGCCCCAAGGTGAAGCATTTGATATTAAAGATGTTGGCGAACATTATTTGATGTTTAAAAATTTATAATATGAAAAAAATCTACTTTTTAGTAGTACTATGCATTCTTGTGGGGTGTAAAAAAGAAAGCCCGAAACTTACACCTATTGTCAAAAAAAAGGTGCCAGCAATCATACTTTCAGACGAGAGAAAAGTTGAAATAGATACTGCGGCAATAGGCGTTTTTAAAAGCGAGACCTTAAAACAGTTTTACATCGCATCTGAAAATCAAACGGTTTGGGGAAATCTTGAAAAAAGAACTTTTGTTTTATCTCATTTAGAAAAATCAGATAAATTAGGCTTAGAGCCAGAAGATTACAAAATATCTCAGCTAAAAAAATTCGAAAGTAAAGTCGCTTCACTTAACGATAAAGACTTGGCTGCTTATGATATTTTGTTGACTTATAATTTTGAGAAATATCTAAATCATATCTATAAAGGAAAGCTAGATCCTAAAAAACTCTATGGCAATTGGGATTTGGATGAAAAAACATTTGACGTAAATTCTGTTTTAATTAAAGGTTTCAATAAAAACAAATTAGACAGCATTGTCGAAAACATTCAGCCTAAAACACAAATATATAGAGGGTTGTTAAAAGCGCTTGAAATCATAAATACTTTTCCAGATGATAGTATAGGCACTATTGAATCTGCGGATAAAATTGTTTTAAACGATACAAATCCCGCTTTAATTAACATTAAAAAGAGGCTTTTGTATTGGGATGACATGACTGGAACAGAAAATCTTTCAAAAATTTACGATAAAAAAACTTTTGAATCGGTTAAAAAATTCCAAGAGAGACACGGTTTAGCTTCTGATGGAGTTATTGGAGTTGGAACGATTCGCGCTTTAAACCATTCTAAAGAAAGTAGAAAAAAACAGATCATTGCCAATTTGGAGCGTTGGAGATGGTATCCGTCAGAATTGGCGGAAAACTATTTCATTATTAACATTCCAGATTACAGCTTAAATGTTGTCGAAAATCAAGATACTACTTTAGTTCGAAATGTTGTCGTTGGGACTAGTAAAAGAAGAACACCTATTATTACTTCTTTCTTAAAAACAGTTGTTTTTAATCCGACTTGGACTGTTCCGCCAACAATTCTAAAAGAAGATGTGGTTCCGGCAATGAAGAGAAATCGAAATTATTTAGCTAAGAAAAACATCACTATTTATGATACTACAGGAAAAGTAGTTTCTCCAGCAGATTGGAATGAAAAGAAGCCAAACAATTATCGATATGTACAAAGTCCTGGATATGATAATTCATTGGGTTTAATGAAAATTTTGTTTCCAAACCATCACAGTGTTTATTTGCACGATACGAATCACCGCGGTATTTTTGGACGTAACAATCGTTCTATGAGTTCTGGATGTGTTCGTGTTGAAAACCCGTTAGAACTTGCTCAACATATTTTAGATGTTGACGGTAACTGGCCACAAGACAGAATCGACACTATTATTGCAAGCAAAACCACCATGAGTTTTAAGATTACTAAAAAGTATGCTTTATATCAATGGTATTGGACGGCATGGAGCAAAAAAAATCAGCTCATTTTCAGAGCTGATATTTATGATTTGGATTCGGATTTATATGCGCAATTAAGAAATTAGCCTTTCTTCCATCGTGAAACTTCTTGACGGATGATAGATATATAAACACGATTTGTCTTTTATTAATTGAATAATTTCATTTGTCAATTCAACAGGAACTGCAGGACAGCCTTGGCTTCTGCCTAGTCTTTTATGATCTCTGATGAAAGATTCAGACACGTAGTCTGCGCCATGCATTACAACGCCTCTTTCACGAGCATTGTCGTTTACGCCATTTTCTAAACCATCTAAACGTAAAGAAGCGCCATGTTTTCCTTGATAAATTTCACCAGTTGCATAAAATCCTAAACTGCTTTTAAATGATGAATTAAGATTTGAGAATGCTGAAGCAAATTCTTCTCCAGTATTTCTTCCGTGAGCGACAAGAGAATTAAACAAAATTGTATTACTAGTTAAATCAATCACCCACAAACGTTTAGTGTTTGATGACAAACTAAAATCAATTAGTGTTAGAATATTTTTCTTAATCACTCCTCTGTCTTTCAACAAATAAAATCCTTTTAAAGCTTCCGTGAAAGTTTTAAGTTCAGGCATTTTAAAATTGTTTGAATTTAACGAGTTATAAACGCTCTCGATTTTAGAATCTACTGTAACCTTTTCGACTTTAGCAATCGACTTTACAGTGGCATTTTTTTTAAGATCGGCAGTGCTTTTTGAATCTTTTCCAAAAGACAATAGCAAAAACACAAATAACGGATAAATTTTGTAAATCATTGAATTTCTTTAGGTTAAACAAAAAATTTGGGTATCGCAAAAGTATAAAAAAATCACTCCTTGCAAAATACGAGCCTGATTTTCAGGCCTTTTTTGCTTAAACTTTAACATTATTAACATAAAAACGCTATTTCTGTAAGATTTTATCTAGTAGTTAAAATCATAACATTTTAGCCGTTTTTCTTAAAAAAATAGAATAAAATGAAAATCTTGAAACAAAAACTGTAACAAATAGAACAAAATTGAGTCTATTGCTTCTATAAAAAATACATTTGCAATTCATTTCGCATCAAAAAACCAATGAAAAAAATCATTTTCTTTTGTTTAATATTATGCTCTATGTGGAGTTATGGCCAGAAAAAATCAATTCAGGCACAAGTAACTTCGCATGTAATTTCTATTGATGGAAAACTAGACGAACCTGCTTGGGAAAATGTACCGATTGCCACAGACTTTATCATGCTAGAACCAGACAATGGCAAAGCTATTCCGTATGAAAAACGTACCGAGGTTAAAGTCATATATAATAATGATGCGATTTATATTGGCGCAATGCTACATGATAATGAACCTTCTAAAATTTTAAAAGAAATCTCTCAACGTGATAATTTTGGAACGGCAGACCTCTTTGGCGTTTTCATTAATGGTTTTAATGACGGACAGCAGGATTTTATGTTTTATGTTTCTGCAGCCGATGTTCAGGGCGATTGTATTATGACCGATGCAAATGGCGAAGATTATTCTTGGGATGCTGTATGGATTAGCAAAGCCGCTTTGACAGAAAACGGATGGATTGTTGAAATGAAAATTCCGTACTCTGCGTTGCGTTTTTCTGGAGAAAACAAACAAATCTGGGGGATTAATTTCTTTAGAGAAATCAAACGTGATCGTTATAAATATACTTGGAATTTCGTCGATAGAAAAATTGGAACTTTTACACAACAAGCTGGGACTTTAGAGGGAATTGAAAACATCAAACCTCCTACTCGATTGTTTTTTATGCCTTATGCTTCTTATTATTTGAACGCTTCTGACGGACAAAAAACATACGGAACAATTAAAGGTGGAATGGATATTAAATATGGTATAACAGATGCTTTTACAGTTGATGCTATTTTAATTCCTGACTTTGGACAGACAAAATACGACGATCAGATTTTAAATCTTGGTCCATTTGAACAGCAATTTAACGAAAACAGAGCTTTTTTTACAGAAGGAACCGACTTATTCAGTAAGGGCGGTATTTTCTATTCGCGAAGAATTGGCGGCACTCCATCGATCGATCCTTCGTTAAATGAAAACGAAGAAATTACAGAATTGCCTGCCGCTGTAAATTTGGTTAACGCCTTAAAATTATCAGGAAGAACAAAAGACGGACTCGGAATTGGGGTTTTGAATGCCGTTACAGAAAAAACTTTTGCTACCATAAAAAATACCGAAAATGGCGAAACGAGAAAAGTAATTGTAGAACCGCTTACCAATTATAATGTGTTGGTTTTGGATCAGCGTTTTAGAAAAAATTCGTCAGTTACCTTTATTAATACCAATGTAACTCGAAATGGTCACACGAGAGATGCAAACGTAACGGGCCTGGCTTGGGATTTAAATACAAAAGCAAACACTTATAGTTTATTTGGAAATGTAAAATACAGTCATATTAATGATTTTGAAGATAAAAACGGTTTTTATTCTACACTAAGTTTAGCCGAAACAAGCGGAAATTACAGATACAGTATTGGTTCTGATTTTGTTACAAAAGATTATGATCCGAATGATTTGGGGATTAACTTCTACACCAATTATTATAATTTTTACGGAAATGCCAATTATAGAATTTTAAATCCTACGAAGCGTTTCAATACTTTTAGGATTAACTATAATATGTATACAGAATTCAATAAAGAATCTGGAAAACTGCAGGACAACAGCATCAATGCAAATTTAAATTTGACTACAGTTAAAAATAATTATTATGGAGGTGGAATCACTTTTTATCCTTTAGAAATTAACGATTATTACGAGCCGCGTGCTGAAAACAAATACGTTACAATTCCGAGAAAAATAGAAACTTGGGGAAGCATTTCTACCAATTACAACCATAAATTTGCGATTGATTTAAATGGTACTTTGAATGTATTTGACGAATCTGATCGTTTGACATACGGCTTCGATATTGGTCCGAGATATCGTTTCAGCGACAAACTTTTACTGACTTATTTCTTTAGTTATATTAGAAAAAATAACAATAAAGGTTACATCGATCAGATTGATGGCGACGATAATGAAAGTACTCCAAATGATATCATTTTTGCCAACAGAAATGTAATTACCTATTCTAATACTTTAGGAGGTAAATATGCAATAAATAGCGCAATGACTATTAATCTTACTGTTCGTCAATATTGGTCTTACGCAGATAATAAAGATATTTTAGCTTTAGAATCAAACGGAAATCTTAGTCCGTACCCGCAATATACCGTCAACAAAAATTCGAGTTTTTATTCTTGGAATGCCGATTTATCTTATTCTTGGTGGTTTGCCCCTGGAAGCCAGCTTTCTGCTTTGTACCGAAATAATGCCGCTAATTTTGAACGAGTTATTGATAAAGATTACAGACACAATGTGGCGGGATTATTAAATAATGACGCGCTAAAACATATCTTTTCTATAAGTGTGAAATATTTTATTGACTATAATGCTGTCAAAAATAAAGTCAGAAAAAGAGCTTAGCGTGAATTAATTTTAAAAAATAAAGGGTTCTTTAATTAAATCAATATTTTTTGTCAAGCTTCATTTTATTAAATATAAATGTAACAATCGTTTCTTGCCTATTTTAGAAATGACTTATCTTTGTAGAAAACAAAAAGTAATGAACAAAAAAGTTATCCTTATGATTTTAGACGGTTGGGGAAAATCTCCTGACCCTAAAGTATCTGCAATAGACAATGCAAATGTTCCTTTTATAAACAGTCTATACAAAAATTACCCAAGCGCGCAACTTAGAACTGACGGATTAAATGTTGGTTTGCCAGAAGGACAAATGGGAAATAGCGAAGTTGGACACATGAATCTTGGTGCAGGAAGAATTGTATATCAAGATTTAGCCAAAATAAATTTAGCTGTAGAGCACAAAACTTTAGCAAAAGAGCAAGTTTTAATTGATGCTTTTACTTATGCTAAAGACAACAATAAAAAAGTACACTTTTTAGGATTAGTTTCAGATGGTGGTGTTCACTCACATACTTCACACCTTCGCGGATTAATCGATGCTTCTCAAGAATACGGTTTAGATCAGGTTTATGTTCATGCTTTTACAGACGGACGTGACGTTGACCCTAAATCTGGAGGGAAATACATTCACGATTTAGAAGATTATATTAAAGATACTCCAGTAAAAATTGCTTCTATCATCGGACGTTACTACGCAATGGACCGTGATAAACGTTGGGAGCGTGTAAAATTAGCTTACGATCTAGTTGTAAACGGCGTTGGAACTCCATCAACAAATGCTGTTGCAAGTGTTTTAGACAGCTACGCAAAAGATGTAACAGATGAGTTTATCGAGCCTGTTGTTATTGTTGACGAAAATGCAAAACCTCTTGCTACAATTGTTGAAGGTGATGTTGTAATCTTCTTCAACTTTAGAACAGACAGAGGTCGTGAACTTACTGAAGCTCTTTCTCAGCAAGATTTCCACGAGCAAAATATGCACAAACTAAACCTATATTATGTAACATTGACAAACTACGACGAAACGTATCAAAACGTAAAAGTGGTTTACAATAAAGATAATATCACAGAAACTCTTGGTGAAGTTTTAGAAAAAGCTGGTAAAAAACAAATCAGAATTGCTGAAACCGAGAAATATCCTCACGTAACTTTCTTCTTCTCAGGAGGTAGAGAAGTTCCTTTTGAAGGTGAATCTAGAATCTTAAGAAACTCTCCAAAAGTAGCAACTTACGATTTAAAACCAGAAATGAGCGCTTACGAACTTACTGATGCTCTTGTTCCAGAATTGAACAAAGGTGAAGTTGATTTTGTTTGTTTAAACTTCGCAAACGGAGATATGGTTGGTCACACTGGAATTATGGAAGCTGCAATTAAAGCTTGTGAAGCTGTTGACGCTTGCGCGAAACAAGTTATCGAAGCGGCTCTTGCCAACGATTATACTACAATTGTAATTGCCGATCACGGAAACTGCGAAACGATGATTAATCCTGATGGATCTCCAAATACGGCTCACACAACAAACCCAGTGCCTATTATTTTAGTTGACAAACAACTGAAAAGTATTCAAGATGGTGTTTTAGGTGATATCGCTCCAACAATTTTAGAATTAATGGGCGTTCAACAACCAAATGCAATGACTTGTCATTCGCTTTTATAAAAGTTTTTCAACCATATAAGTGATATAAGTTCATTTAAAACAGAACTCACAAAAAGAGGCGAATTCTAAAGAATTCGCCTCTTTTATTTTTTCTCACGTCTGTTTTGTCATTGCGAGGAACGAAGCAACCGTACTAAGTAAATCGACAATGATTTTTGATTTCGTTTATGGAATTTCTAGTGTGATTGCTTCGTTCCTCGCAATGACACAAGAATGTGGATATTACATTACAATCAAATGATACAACTGCTCTACCCCATAAATTACAAGTCCAATAAATCCACCGACCAATGTTCCGTTGATTCTAATATATTGAAGATCTTTACCGATTTCTAATTCTAATTTTTCCGAAACTTCTTTTCCATCCCAGCTTTTTACAGTTGAAGAAATCAAATCTCCAATTACTTTTTTGTTATTTAAAAGAATCGACAATAAATCATTTTTAATGAAATTATTAATCTTATCAATCATAACTTGATCTTCTTTAATTCCGTTTCCGAAAGTCTGAATTAATCCAGCGATACTGTTTTTTATAGAAGAATCGTCGCCTTTATCCAAATCGTTTGTGATGGATAATTTTACTTCATCCCAAATTCCGTTAATGTAATCCTGAACTTCTTTTTTTCCAACGAAACCTAAAATCATATCGTTGATTTTAATTCGCATTTCTTCTGAGTTTTTTACTTTTTCTAAGAAATTAAAAATGTATTCGTCAATTTTTAAGCGAACTGCACTTTCTGGCTTTTTCGCTTCATTTAAAAAATCCTGCAATCCATTAAAAACACCTTCTGTAATGCTTTTATCAGCCAATCCGAAACTTAGAAGCGGAGTCGAAGCTTTTACTTTTTGTCGAATTAAATCTTTATTATTAGTCAATTCACTGCTCATAACTTCTAGAAGATTCGTCAGCATCTGATTTTTTAATTCTCCTTTTTGCAAAGGTTCTAAAGCGACGGCAACCCAATTTCCGAAGTTAATTCCTTCCATTTTTTCCTTGAACTGAACCTGAATAAACCTTTTGACATCTTCGTCTTTGATGGTTCTTAAAATTCCAGGAATAATATTTACAGCAACAACATCTGCTATTTTATTGGCATTTTCTTCTTGCGAAATCCAATCTGAAGCTTTCACTGCAAAATTAAATTCGTCTAGTTTAATCTCCATTTTTTCACGATCCAGAAATTCTTCAGAAACAAAATTTCCAAGGTTCTCTCCAATTTCATTTTTCTTGGTCGGAATAATTGCGGTATGCCAAATCGGAATTCCCATCGGATGACGAAACAATGCTACAACAGCAAACCAATCTGCAATTCCTCCCACCATCGCAGCTTCACTAAAAGCTTGCAACATTGGAATTTTAAAGTAAATCGCAATTAAAAACAACAACACTGCAATACCCAAAAGTCCCAAAGCATTTCTCTTCATTTTCTTAAGAGCCTTAACTTTATCTATATCTCGATCTGTAATAGTTTCCATAATTATAAACGTTTGTTCTACTAATTTACGGCTTTTTTTCTGAAAACCTTGGGTGTTATTCGCCACGAATTCACGAATTATTTTAAAAACTATGTCTTTAAATTCATAAATAACAAATTTGCGAAATTCGATTTTCAACGTTTTTGATTAGAGATAATTCGTGAATTCGTGGCAAAAAAATTTTACATAAAAAATGAGATAAAAATTGTACTTTTGCGAACTGAAAATGGGAAAAATATGATTATCCAAAAAACTAGAGAAGAAATCGAATTAATGCGCGAAAGTGCTTTAATCGTATCAAAAACAT
The DNA here is from genome assembly GCF_042436695.1 of Flavobacterium sp. HJSW_4. NCBI lineage: Bacteria > Pseudomonadati > Bacteroidota > Flavobacteriia > Flavobacteriales > Flavobacteriaceae > Flavobacterium > Flavobacterium sp. HJSW_4. Next base: position 130,347 of record NZ_JBHNPP010000015.1, on the reverse strand, counting down.
TAGGAATGATTGCTTCTGAAATTAAAGAAGGAGTAACTACATTATATCTTGACAAATTAGCCGAAGAATTTATTCGTGATCACGGTGCGGTTCCAAGTTTTCTTGGATTGTACGATTTCCCGAATTCGCTTTGCATGAGCCCAAATGCTCAGGTTGTTCACGGTATTCCTAATAATGTTCCTCTAAAAAATGGTGATGTTATTTCGGTTGATTGCGGTGCTTTCAAAAATGGTTACCACGGAGATCACGCATATAGTTTCGAAATTGGAGAAGTTGCACCAGAAGTTAAAAAACTTTTACGTGTTACTAAAGAATCTCTTTACGTTGGAATTAGAGAATTTAAAGCAGGAAATCGTGTTGAAGATGTTGGAAATGCGATTCAAAAATATACTGAAGCTCACGGTTACGGTGTAGTTCGTGAATTGGTTGGACATGGTGTTGGACAAAAAATGCACGAAGAACCAGAAATGCCAAACTACGGAAAACGCGGACGTGGAAAACTTTTTGTTGAAGGAATGGTTGTTGCAATTGAACCAATGATCAACATGGGAACTAGAAATATCAAACAACTGAAAGACGGCTGGACAATCTTGACTGCTGACGGAAAACCTAGTGCGCATTTTGAGCATGACGTAGCTTTAGTTGACGGAAAACCTGAGTTATTATCTACTTTCCAATACATCTACAAAGCTTTAGGAATCGAAAGCAACGAAGAAGACGAATTCAGACAAGTTCCATTAGTACTATAATACAACCCGAATCAAACCAGTGAAAAAACTTTTTAAATTAGTTTTAAATACAATCCCACGCCCATTATTAATTCGTTTAAGTTATGTGGCGCGTCCAATTTTAGCTTTCTCATTAAGAGGAGATAAATTTACAGATCCTATTGACGGAAGAAGCTTTAAATCGTTTTTGCCTTACGGATACGGAAAACAGCGTAACAATGTGCTTTCGCCAAGTACGCTTTCTTTAGAAAGACACCGTTTACTTTGGTTGTATTTAAACGATCAAACTGATTTTTTTACAGCGCCTAAAAAAGTGTTGCATTTTGCTCCCGAACAAGCTTTTTACAAAAGATTCCGTAAGCAGAAAAACCTTGATTACACAACGACAGATTTACTTTCGCCTTTGGCAGATGTAAAAGCAGACATTTGTAATTTGCCTTTTAAAGACAATGAATATGACGTTATTTTATGTAATCACGTTTTAGAACATATTCCAGATGATACGAAAGCGATGCAGGAATTATATCGAGTATTAAAACCAGGCGGAATGGCGATTTTGCAGATTCCTCAGGATTTATCTCGCGAAGTTACGTTTGCAGATGATTCAATTACAGATCAAAAAGAACGTGCTAAAATCTTCGGACAATACGATCACGTACGTGTTTACGGACGCGACTATTTCGATAAATTAAGAAGCATTGGTTTTATTGTTATCGAAGAAGATTACACTAATAAAATTGCACCAGAATTGGTTGAAAAATACTGTTTGGCAAAAGGCGAAATTATTCCGCTTTGCTTTAAACAGGAAAACTAGTTTTTTTTTTCACCATATAAGTGATATAAGTTCATTTAAAAAGCGTTTTCAAAATAGAAATAATTTGGGAACGCTTTTTTTTAGCCCAAATCTCAGAATACAAGCCTAACCAAATCCCAATATTTTGCAACCTACAAAACCATTTCAGTTCTGTTTTGACATCAGTTTTGAAAAAAATCTGAACGCTTATATCCCAACAGCGTATATTGTCGAAAACACCAGCGAAATCAAATATCTTGATAAAAAAGCTACCAAAACTATAATTGAAAGTTTCGGAATTGATTATGAAACTTTAGATCATAATTCAAAAAAGATACTTACCATTTGCGAATCTTTAAAACCTGAATTTGTATTTAAAAAGTTCAGCGCAAAAGTAAAATCAGCTAAAACAATTGCCGATTTACAGAAAGATTCTAAAATTGATTTTGCGATTCGTCAGCATTTAAAAATCAATTTGAGTCCGTTTTACAGCTTAATTGTTCAGGAACAATATCCATTATCAATTGATTTAGGACCAGAAAAGGATTTTTATCGTTCGAGAGTCAGCATTGATCCGTTGGATTTTGAACCTCAGATTCACTTCGACAAACATTCAGAAGGAATCACTTATACCCTTTCTTTAAAAGAAAATGAAACTACATTTTTGCCGATGGAAAATAAAGTAGACATTCTTTCTGATGAACCGGGCTGGCTGATTGTCAATAAAAAACTAGGACAATTAAAAGAACTTAATGGCAAGAAACTAACTCCATTTTTAAAGAAAAAATCAATCGAAATTCCATCAAAACTGGTTGATGATTATTTTAAAAATTTCATCCCAGAAATTGCAAAAAAAATTGACATTGAAGCCAACGGATTTGAAATCGAACTTCGTGACCAAATTGCTTCTTGTACGATTCAGCCTATTTTTGACTTCTTTAAAAACTGTTATTATCTCAATCTTTATTTTGATTATAACGGATATGTTTTTGACGGAAGCAAAACTAAAAAAACACATTCTTTTGTAGATTTCAGCGTGGCAAACGAACCGCGAATAATTCAGTTTAAACGAATTGCTGATGAAAATTTGTATGTCGAAAAACTATCTGAAATTGGTTTAGAAAAAATCAAAAATGAATTGTTTGGATTAAATTCTGATGTTGAAAATTCAGATCCTTACATCAACATTCAATTGATTATTGACCATAAAGAAAAACTGAAAGATTTAGGTTTTAACATTGAAAACCTGAAACTGGAAAGTAAAGAAATCATTACTGAAAATCATACTATTTCGGCTTCTAAAGAAACAACTGGAGATTGGTTTGATATTAAAATCATCATCACTGTTGGAAATTATAAGATTAATTTCAGCGAAATAATTCCGAACATAAAAAGCAAAGAAAGGCTTTTCCCTTTGCCTGATGGAAACTACTTTTTGATTCCGTTAGAATGGTTTAGTAAATATGGTTCTTTGGCCAAATTGGCGAAAACAGAAAATGGCGCTTTACTTTTGAGAAAAAGCAATTTCACGGCTTTAGATGGAATTTCAGAAATAGATAATGATTTAGATCAAATTCATCAAGCAGAATTTACAGGTTCAGATTTAATAAAAGCAACTTTAAGGCCGTATCAAATTGATGGAGTAAAATGGCTATTAGGACACTTCAATTCTAATATGGGAGCTTGTTTAGCCGACGATATGGGACTTGGAAAAACGTTGCAAACTTTGTCTGTTTTGGTTTCTGTCCAAGAGCAATTAGGCTTTACAACGAAAACTACCAATTTTGATTTGTTTGCCAACGAAACTACGATTGAAAGAGAGCCATTAAAAGCTTTAATCGTTTTACCGTCTTCATTGGTTTTTAACTGGTTTAATGAAGCTGGAAAGTTTACGCCACACTTTTCGAAAATGCAGTATGTTGGGAATGACAGAAAATCTTTAGCAAGCAGAATCAATTCGACCGATTTGATTTTTACAAGTTACAGCATCATTCACAGAGATATTTCTATTTTAGAAAAATACGATTTCCGTTATTTGATTTTGGACGAAAGTCAATACATCAAAAACAAAAATTCTAAGATTTTTAAAGCGATAAATAAAATCAGCACGGGGCATAAAATTGCTTTGAGTGGAACACCAATCGAAAATTCGCTTGACGATTTATGGTCACAAATGCAGTTCATTAATCCGGAGATTTTAGGAAGTTATGCTTTCTTTATGGAAAATTTTAAAAATCCGATCGAGAAAAAGCAAAATGAAGAAGTTTTAGCAGAATTAAAAAATCTTATTCAGCCTTATATTTTAAGACGAACTAAAGAACAGGTTTTAAAAGATTTACCAGAATTGACCGAGCAGATTTATTACTGCGACATGGATCCTGAACAGGAAAAATTATACGAAAAAGAAAAATCTAAAGCTCGTAATTTCCTTCTTAAAACGGATGGTTCTCCTGATAAAATTAGCATTATCAACACTTTAATGAAATTACGTCAGTTGAGTAATCACCCGAAAATGGTCGATGCAGATTCTGAAATTGATTCTGGAAAATTTATTGCTGTTACGAATTATTTAGAAAACTTAGTAAAGGCAAAACAAAAAGTGATTATTTTCAGTTCGTTTGTCACCAATTTGAATTTCTATACTGATTGGTGTAAAGAAAACAAAATAGAGTTTTGTGAAATTACTGGAGAAACACCTTCAGACAAAAGAGAGCAGCAAGTAAAAGTATTTCAGGAAAAAGAAAATCCGCTGTTATTTTTTATTTCGTTAAAAGCCGGCGGAGTTGGTTTGAATATTACAAAAGCTTCTTACGTTTTATTCTTAGATCCTTGGTGGAATCCTTTCGCAGAAAAACAAGGCGTTGCACGTGCGCACAGAATCGGGCAAATGAATAAAGTAAACGTGATTCGATTTATTTCGAAAAACACGGTTGAAGAGAAAATCATCAAACTGCAAGAAAATAAAAAATTATTGTCTGATTCTCTTTTAGAGGAAAGTTACATCAATGATGAAATTGAAGGCAACTTAGAATATATTTTGGGCTCTTAATTGTTAAACCCTATAGATTGGCATCTTTTTCGTTGTATAAAATTGTTATATTTACAAATCTTACAACGAAATACGATGCCAAAATTTTTATATACAAGCTTTATTTTCCTTTTTATTTTCACTTTAGCGAAAGCTCAAGAAAAAGAAATTGATCCTCCATATAATATTAAAACGGTTTCTTTTATTCAAAATGGCAGTAATGTTCCGCCTATTTTTGAATTAGGTTCTGGATTTACATTTCAATTTGATGATTTATTTGGCAATGAAGCCAATTATTATTTTGAAATTATTCATTGCGATTACAATTGGATTCCAACAGCTATTCCAAAAACAGACTATGTTGTCGGGATGGATAATCAGAGAATTACAGATTTTTCCAATTCTTTTAATACGCTTCAGGTTTATACGCATTACCGACTTACTTTTCCAAATCAGTTTACACAGCTAATTCGCCTTTCGGGAAATTATATGCTGCGAATTCTTAATGAAGACAGGGAACCCGTTTTTTCTAGAAAATTTATTTTGTATGAAAGCCACTGTACTGTTGGCGCTCAAGTAAAAAGAAGCCGTAATCTGAGCAACATTGACTATAAACAAAATCTTGAATTTACAATTTTATCTAATGATATAGCTTTTCAAACACCGCTACAGAACGTAAAAGTGCTTTTATTGCAAAATGGAAACTTTCATACTGAGATAAAAAACATCGTTCCTCAATATACTATCGGCAATCAATTGATTTATAAATATGATAAAGAAACTCAGTTTTGGGGCGGAAACGAATATTTATATTTTGAAAATAAAGACATTCGTGCAGCTAGTAACAATGTTGCTAAAATAGGTTCTAACAATGATATTTATAATGCCTTTTTATACACCAATGCAGCAAGAGGAAATCAGATTTATACCAATTATGAAGATGTAAACGGAAACTTTGTCGTAAAGAATATCAATGGTTCTAACAACGATATTGAAGCTGATTATGCTTGGGTTTATTTTACGCTTTCTGCACCTGCTTTCAGATTAAATAAAGACATTTATATTACTGGAATGTTCAATAATTATAGCCTTTCGCCAGAATATAAAATGGATTATAATAACGACAAAGGTGTTTTTGAAAAAGCGATTATGATCAAGCAAGGTTTTACCAATTTTCAGTATACTGTTGCAGACAAAAAAGGCGTTGTTGATTTTGAAAATGCCATTGACGGAAACTTTTATCAGACTGAAAACGAGTACACCATCTTGGTATACTACAAGGAGGCAACCGATCGTTATCAGCGTGTAATTGGAAAGGGAAATGCAAACTCTATCAATATAGTCAATTAAAACAATGTTAAGGTTTTAGTTTAAACGATTTTTTTTCGTAACTTTGCCACTATAACACTCACATATATACGGCGTTAGTATGGTTTCTCAAATTACACGAGGCATAAAAATATCTGTTTTGACTAGTTTTGAAGGTACATACTTCAAAAACTACAAGATTCATTTTGCTTTTAGTTACGTAGTTACCATCGAAAATCACAGTAAAGACTCTGTACAATTAACTTCTCGTCATTGGGAAATTTTTGATTCTTTAAATGATTTAGAAGTGGTAGATGGCGAAGGTGTTATCGGGAAAAAACCAGTTCTAAAACCTGGCGAAAACCACACTTACAGCTCTGGCTGTTTATTATCGTCTCCTTATGGTGCTATGAAAGGTCATTTTAATATGATCAATTTTACTACAACAAAAACATTCAAAGTAATTGTTCCTACTTTTAGAATGTGTGCTCCTTTTGCATTAAATTAAGATATAGTTTACATCTATAGCTTTTATCGTTATCTTAATCATAAATTTGTCAATTTATTAATTTATCCTTTGTACTTTTGTGCAACGTTAGATTTTTCGTAACAAAACAAATCGTCTAACTTTAAATTGTCTAATTCACAAATTTTAAATAACATGCTTAAAGGATTTTTTCATGTACCAAAAGCGGTAAACGAGCCTGTAAAAAGCTACGCACCAAACTCACCAGAAAAAGCTGCTGTTCAGGCTGCTTATACCACAATGTGGAATTCTCAAATTGACGTTCCTTTATATATTGGAAACGAAGAAATCAGAACTGGAAATACAAGAAACATTACAGCTCCACACGATCACAAACACGTTGTTGGAAAATATCATTTAGCTGAAAAACAACATATCGAAAAAGCAATTGCTAATGCACTTGAAGCAAGAAACGCATGGGCAAACATGGCATGGGAACAACGTGCTGCTATTTTCTTAAAAGCTGCTGAACTTATCGCAGGACCATACAGAGCTCGTATCAACGCTGCTACAATGATTGGTCAATCTAAAAATATTCACCAAGCAGAAATCGATTCTTCTTGCGAGTTAATCGACTTCTTACGTTACAATGTTGAGTTCATGACTCAAATCTACAACGATCAGCCAAAATCAGATTCTACTGTTTGGAACCGTGTAGAATACAGACCATTAGAAGGTTTCGTTTACGCAATTACTCCTTTCAACTTTACTGCTATCGCTGCAAACCTTCCTGCAAGTGCTGCTATGATGGGTAACGTTGTAGTTTGGAAACCAAGTGATAGCCAAGTATTTTCTGCAAAAGTTATTATCGATGTTTTCAAAGAAGCTGGAGTTCCAGACGGCGTTATCAACGTAGTTTTCGGAGATGCTTTAATGATTACTGATACTGTTTTAGCTAGCCGTGATTTTGCTGGTGTTCACTTTACAGGATCAACTCACGTATTTAAAGATATTTGGGCTAAAATTGGTGCAAACATCAATAATTACAAAACGTATCCAAGAATCGTTGGTGAAACTGGAGGTAAAGATTTTATCATTGCTCACCCAAGCGCAAACGTAAAACAAGTTGCTACAGGAATTACTCGTGGAGCATTTGAATATCAAGGACAAAAATGTTCTGCTGCTTCTAGAGCTTACGTTCCACAAAGTTTATGGCCAGCTGTAAAAGAGCAATTAATCGCTGATGCAAAATCTATGAAAATGGGTTCTCCAGAAGATTTTGGAAACTTCATTACAGCAGTTATTCACGAAGGTTCTTTTGATAAATTAGCTAGTTATATCGACCAAGCTAAAAAAGATGCTGACGCTGAAATCATCGTTGGAGGAAATTACGATAAATCTGTAGGATACTTTATTGAGCCAACAGTTATTGTAACTACAAACCCTAAATATACTACAATGGAAACTGAGTTATTCGGACCAGTTATCACTATTTATGTTTACGAAGATGCTAAATGGGAAGAAACTCTTGAACTAGTTGATACTACTTCTGAGTACGCTCTAACAGGAGCTGTATTTAGCCAAGATCGTTACGCTATTGAAGTAGCTACAACTAAATTGCAAAATTCTGCTGGTAACTTCTACATCAACGACAAACCAACTGGAGCTGTTGTAGGAATGCAACCATTTGGTGGAGCAAGAGCTTCTGGAACTAACGACAAAGCAGGTTCTGCATTAAACTTATTGCGTTGGGCTTCTCCAAGAACTATCAAAGAAACTTTTGTAACTCCAGAAGATTACAGATACCCATTCTTAGGTTAATTTGATTCAAATTTGAGATTTCAAGTTGGAAATCTGACTATATAAAAAAAGCCGATTCTTAAAAAAGAATCGGCTTTTTATTTTATAAGCAATACTTTATTTCCGTAGCTATTTTCTTTCTTATTTAAAAATCAGTCTTTTAATTATTAAAAATGTCTTATTTTGATAGTTTAAAGACTTCTTGCTCCATTCAAAAAAGACTCATCCTTTTAATTTTGCTTCATATTAATCAACATTAATAAATCTAATAAAATTAACAGCATAAATATGAGAAACTTAAATAACGTTCCAAAAGTTATCATGGAATCTAAAAGTATCGGTCACGCAATTGATTATAAATGGACAAAAAAGAAAATAAATAAACTTTTAGATCCCATTGAAGGAAACGATGACCTAGAATACACCTTAATGCAAATAAACCATAAAGGCTCAATAGGTTTAACTGCAGCACTATTAGAATGGGTTTACTGGCGTTTTACAGGCTACAGCCAAATAACAAACGATATGCAAAAACGCATTGAAGCTCTTTGGTGCTCTATCAATAATCACGAACAGACGAATCCGTTATTATTTGACACCGATTTTGAAATTCCTGCAACTGGTTCAGTCAATGGGGCATTATGGATTGCTCTAATGAATGTAACCATAATAGATGTAAGATATCGTAAAGGCTCTTACTTTTTACAAAATGACCTTGTTGGATTGGTACTTTTGGCACGCCATATTACACCAAAAAAGAAAAACTTCGACAATTGGTTTACTCAAACTATTGCAAAATTAGCTCAATCTCATCCGAATCCATACAAAAACGATAAGTTGGATGAAAGTGATGAAGCAATCTACGATTCATCAAACGAACCACTAATTTGCCGTGAGTTTTTCTTTGACGAAAAATTTGAATATTCAATTGAAGCATCAGAAAATGCAATTCACGGCTTCATAAACAATTTAGATCATAAGGCAAACAGCTTTTTGAATCTCTCAAAAAAAGCTTCTTAATTTTTAAGCTTTAGTTTTCTTCAAAAAACAACCCATTTAGAAAATTCTAAACGGGTTGTTTAATATTTAAGGTTTAAATTTTAAAGGAAGGTGAACCACTTTTTTTGTTTCAAAAAATTCGTCCTCAAAAAAATCAGCCAGATCATATAAAGTGGTATTTGGAAAATCTTTCAATTCTTCAGTCAAATCGCCTCCTTTTAAATAAAGGATTCCATTTTTCAATTTGTGCTTATGCTGCTTCTTGATTTTATCTTTAATCCATGAAACAAAATCAGGCATATTCGTTACAGCTCGACTTACAATAAAATCAAAATCACCTTTTACTAGTTCTGCACGCTTTTGCTCTGCTTTTACGTTTTTTAATTCTAATGCCTCAGCAACACCTTGAACTACTCTTATTTTTTTTGCAATAACATCAATCAAATAAAAACGAGTTTCAGGAAAAAGAATCGCTAACGGAATTCCAGGAAAACCTCCTCCCGTTCCAACATCTAAAACCGTTGTTCCAGGTTCGAACTTCATAACCTTAGCAATTCCTAATGAATGCAAAATATGTTTTGTATATAATGAATCAATGTCTTTACGCGAAATAACATTGATTTTTTCATTCCAATCGTGGTATAAAAAGTCTAATTTTTGAAATTGTTCGATTTGAAGATCGGTCAAATTGGGAAAATATTTCAATATCTCATCCATTGCTATAAATTTTTAACAAAAGTACTACTTTACGATTGAAATATTTAACTCAATTTTGCAAATTGAAAATTTATAATAATTACCTTTGAAAACTATTTAAAATAAATATGAATAACAGTGCTCCTACTTTTGCAAGGCAAGACAATTTGAAGTTCTTTAGAACTCTTAACTCTCGGGTAAACAATTATTTCAAAGAAAATAATATTAAAAAAACCGGAAACTGGCAGTTACATTTAAAAGCTGTTATTTTGTTTGCTGTTTTCTTAACTCCATATTTTTTAATCCTTACGCTTAACATGCCTTTTTGGGTAATGCTCCTTTTATCAATAGTAATGGGTGTCGGAATGGCTGGTGTTGGAATGAATGTAATGCACGATGGAAATCACGGCTCATACTCAACCAAAAGCTGGATCAACAAATTTATGGGCGGAACAATTTATGTTTTGGCTGGAAATGTTTACAACTGGCAAGTGCAACATAATGTATTACACCATACTTATACTAATATTCCAGGACACGATGAAGATTTGGATGCAGGAAGAATTATCCGTTTTACAGAACATGCAGAATGGCATAGTTTTCACCGTTTTCAGCATTACTATTCGGTATTCTTATATGGTTTATTGACTTTCAATTGGGCTATTACGACCGATTTTAAGCAAATGCGTAATTACATAAAAAGAAAATTATCTTACGGAGAACCTAAAAGCCCAAAAATTCTTTGGACAACTTTAATTATTACAAAAATCATCTACGCTTCAATATGGATTGTATTACCAATGGTAATTGGAATCACATGGTGGAAAGTTCTTGTTGGATTTTTCGTAATGCATTATACAACTGGACTAATCTTAAGTATTGTTTTCCAATTGGCACACGTTGTTGATCACACTACAAATCCGGCGCCAAATGAATTGGGTGAAATGGAAAATACTTGGGCAATTCACCAATTGTACACAACAACAAATTTCGCTCCTAAAAATGCAATTGTAAACTGGTATACTGGAGGATTGAATCATCAAATTGAACATCATATTTTTCCACACATAAGTCACATTCATTATGGTAAAATTGCAAAAATCGTGAAAGAAACTGCAAGAGAATGTAATTTACCGTATTACGAATATAAAACAATGCGAAGCGCTATTGTAGCTCACTTTAAGCATTTACGTGATTTGGGAATGAAACCAGAATTAGCCGTTTAAAACTAAAAAGAAATCTATTAATAATTAACCTTCCTTAAACAACACAGCTATTTAAGGACATCAAAAATTTTATAATGAATCATATTCTTTCGGACAGAATCAACAACTTAGCGACTTCGCAAACATTAGCAATGGCTGCTTTAGCACGCGAATTAAAAGCACAAGGAAAAGACATTATCAGCTTAAGTTTAGGTGAGCCAGACTTCAACACACCTGATTTTATTAAAGAAGCTGCAAAGAAAGCAATCGACGAAAATTACAGCACATATTCTCCTGTTGACGGTTATGTAGAACTTAAAGAAGCTATCTGCAGAAAATTCAAAAGAGACAATGATTTAGAGTACAAACCATCTCAAATCGTAGTTTCTACAGGAGCAAAACAATCATTATACAACATTGCTCAGGTAATGTTAAACGACGGTGACGAAGTTATTTTGCCAGCACCTTACTGGGTTTCTTATTTCGAAATCGTAAAACTTTCTGGCGGAGTTCCTGTAGAAGTTCCAACTTCTGTAGAAACAGATTTCAAAATCACTCCAGAGCAATTAGAAGCGGCAATTACACCAAAAACAAAAATGATGTGGTTCTCTTCTCCATGTAATCCTTCAGGATCTGTTTACAGCAGAGAAGAATTAACAGCTTTAGCTAAAGTTTTAGAAAAACACCCAAATATTTACGTTGTTGCAGACGAAATCTATGAGCACATCAATTTCTCTGGAACTTTCTGCAGTATCGGTTCTATCCCAGGAATGTTAGAAAAAACAATCACTGTAAACGGAGTTGCAAAAGCATTCGCAATGACAGGATACAGAATTGGTTACATCGGAGCTCCAGAATTCATCGCAAAAGCGTGTACAAAAATTCAAGGACAAGTAACTTCTGGTGCAAATTCTGTTGCACAAAGAGCTACAATCACAGCTGTAGATGCAGATCCAAGCGTATTAAACGAAATGGTTCAAGCTTTCCACGGACGTAGAGATTTAGTTGTTGGATTATTAAAAGAAATTCCAGGAGTAAAAATCAATGTTCCAGAAGGTGCATTCTACGTATTCCCAGACGTTTCTTCTTTCTTCGGAAAAACTTTAAAAGGACACGAAATTAAAGATGCAAACGACGTTTCTATGTATCTTTTAGCAGAAGCAAACGTTGCAACTGTAACTGGAGATGCTTTCGGAAATCCAAACTGTATCCGTTTCTCTTACGCAACAAGCAACGACATTTTAAAAGAAGCATTACGCAGAATCAAAGAAGCTTTGACTGCATAACAATATTCTAAGTTTTATAAAAACGGCTTAAGGTTCAAAAGTTTCATCACTTTTATACTTTAAGCTGTTTTTTTTATGGGCGTATTTCGCCGCGGCGAACCGGGCTATCCGCTATATCTTTTATGGTGAACCCCACCATAAAAGGATATCGCTCCTATCCCTCACGCAAAACGGTAAATTAGAAGCATCATTTTCAAAAAACTTTCAAGCATCTAAAATTGGTGAGATTTGAAAAATTCGTGGCGGATAAAAAAGCAGTTTCAAAATTCCCATTCTACAATATTATAAAACCTCGATTGTAATCCTGTAAAACAAAGCGCTTTATAATTGCAAACTTTGTAACATATTAATTTCAAAAAATTATATGTCATGACACATGCAGAAGAAACCACAACAGAAACAATTAAAACCTTAGAAGGATTAATTTCAATTCTTGAAGATGGAAAATTAGGATATACAAATGCAGCAGAGCATGTAGAAAATCCAGCAATGAAAACCGATTTCCTTGAATATGCCCGCGAACGAGCTTTATTTATTGTAGAGTTGCAAAACCAAATCAACAAACTAGGAAAATCAACAGATACTTCTGGCGGTGGACCACTTGGAGCTTTACACAGAACTTGGATTGATATCAAATCTGCTTTTACCGGAGGCGATACCGAAGCCATCATAGGTGCTTGCATTACTGGTGAAGAAGCCGCTATCGAAAAATACAAAATGGCACTCGAAGAAAACCATTTGGAACACGATCAGATTTATATCGTTTCAAAACAATTGAATAGTATTCAAAATACTTTATCACAAATTAAAATGAGAGCAAATTAGTCGATCGATTCATGCTTTTTTTTTTGAAAACTGCTCGATCTTCGGATCGGGCGGTTTTTTTGTTTTCATTAAAACTGAAAAAAACTTATTTTCGCCACAACCAATTACTAACCAATAACCTAAATGAAATTAATTCTACGCCTAATTTTTATCTCTACTCTTTTTACAATTTCTTTTTCTCATTCAACAAAAGCACAGCCAAAAATAAGCCAATCAATAAATGTTGCAATAGGTTTTGCGTCCAGTAGCTCTTATTACGTTGAAGATTATGGCAGTCAAAACGAAATAGATGTTATGGGAAGCGGACTTTATTTGCAAGCAGAATATGTTTTCGGAATAACTTCGTGGTTTGGAGTAAAACCGTATGCCGCTACAATTTCTACAAAAGTCGATGGAAATCAGAGTTATTCAAACCAACCGCAATACAAAGTAAATACTCGCGCTTTGTTAGTTGGAGGAAAAGTACGTTTTTGTGCGCCAATTCCGTGGGTAGCACCTTTTATTGAAGGAGGAATCGGAGCTTCAATTGGAACATTTCAAACCTTTACACCCGCTGTTAATTTTCACAAAGATGATGTTTTACTTCATATTCCATTCAGTATCGGATTAGCCGTTGGAAGAAAAAACAATATCGAACTCGCAGTTTCAGGTTATTTTCATCCAGCAGCAAAACAATCAACTGGGATATTTTCGGCAGGTTTTACTTTTCCAATAGATTAATTCAAAAAATAAAAATGATAAACAAAAAAAGATTGCTAAGTTTAGCTTTGCCTTTAACGGTTATCTTATTTATACTTTTCACAAAATGGTGGATTGTTGATGTGATTGACGGTTCTGATTGTGTCACATATGGATTTCCTTTAATATACAAAGCGCCAGCATTTCATACTTCCCTAGCACAGCAATTTTTTATAGTGGAGTTCCTTATTGATTTTCTGACCTATTTTTTAATCGTCTTCACATTATTATTTTCGATAGATAAGTTTGGACTCAAAATTAAATTAAATAAAAAACTGCTTATAATCATTTATACAATAGCAGCAATACTATTTGGAATTGAAGTATTATTAGCAACAGTTTTTGAAACTAGTTTTTCTGTCAAACGAAATTTTGATATTGAGATAAAACAAACTGGATTTAAATTTTACTTCTCTGAGGAAGAAAGAAAGAAAGATATACCACAAGTTACATCAATAAATAAAGATCTTAACCATCATCATTCCATATTAAGTTAACAATTTCAAAAAAATCGCTTCATCTCTAGCAAACTCAAATAATTTATTAGACCTTTGCACACTTTTTTCCGTGAATACCACAAAAGGCTAAAGTTTTAGAAATGAAGAAGAAAATAGAAATATTAGCTCCAGCTAGAGATTTAATTGGCGGAATGGCAGCTATTAACAGCGGTGCAGATGCAGTATATATTGGTGCGCCACAATTTGGAGCACGTTCTAATGCCAACAATTCAATTGAAGATGTTGCTGCATTGGTAAAATATGCGCACTTATTTAACGCTCAGGTTTTTGTGGTAATGAATACCATTTTATACGACAACGAATTAGATACGTGTCGTGCCATGATTTGGGAATTATACGGTATTGGTGTCGATGCCTTGATTATTCAAGATATGGCGATTATGGAAATGGACTTGCCTCCTATCGTACTTCACGCCAGCACACAAGCCAATAACCGTGACGCAGACAAAATCAAATTCTTGAAAGATGCCGGAATCAAACGTGTGGTTTTAGCACGTGAGTTAAACTTGCATCAAATTAAAACAATCTACGACGAAGCTGATGTTGAACTAGAATTCTTCGTAACTGGAGCACTTTGTGTATCCTTCAGTGGAAACTGTTATATGAGTGTGGCAAACGGAGAACGTAGCGCAAACCGTGGTTCTTGTGCTCAAAACTGCCGTTTACCTTATAACTTAATCGACGGAAACGGAGATACTTTAATCAGAAACAGTCACTTGCTTTCGATTAAAGATTTAGATGTTTCAGATCAGATTCCAAATTTGATCGAAGCGGGAATTGTTTCTTTCAAAATTGAAGGAAGATTAAAAGACGTTGCTTACGTTAAAAACAACGTTTCATACTTACGTCAAAAATTAGACAGTTATTTAGAAGGAAGCGATAAATACATCAAAGCTTCTTCTGGAAAATGTACATACACTTTCGATTCAACTTTAAACAAAACCTTCAACCGTGGTTATACCGATTATTTCGTAAACGAAAGACACGCTAGTATCGGTTCTTGGGAAAGTCCAAAATCTAAAGGGCAATATATTGGTAAATTAATCCGTACAATTGGAGACGCTTACGAAATCGAAAACGGTGAATTACTAAACAACGGTGACGGACTTTGCTTCATCAATGAAAATAACGAAGCTGACGGAATCTATGTAAACAAAGCCGAAAACGGAAAAGTTTATCCAAACGTTCTAAAAGAAATCAAAGACGGAACTTTCATTTACCGTAATAACGATGTCGCTTTCATCAAAATTGTTGAAAGAGAAGACAGTGCGATCCGTAAAATTGGAACGACTTTGTTACTTACCGAAAACGAAAATGGTTTCGAATTAATCGCAACCGACGAAGACGGGAACGTAAGCACAGTAAAATTAGAGCACGCAAAAGAGCAGACAAAAACTGGCGAATCGATCGAAGAAAACATTAAAGTTCAATTGGCAAAAACAGGTTTCACACCTTACAGCGCTGACGAAATCAACGTAATGTTCTCTCAAAACTGGTTCCTTCCTATTTCAAAAATCAACGAAATGAGAAGAAATGTTTTCGAACAATTATCAGAAATTCGTTTGGCTAATTACAAACGCGAAGAACACCAATTGGTAAAAACTTCACATCCTTATCCAGAAACTAAACTGGATTTCATGTACAACGTTTCGAACAAAACAGCTCGTAAATTCTACGAACGTCACGGTGTTACCGAAATCGAAAAAGCATTCGAATTACAATGGGATCCAGGAAAATCTCGTGTAATGACAACTAAATATTGCATCAAATACGAATTAAAAAAATGTCCGATACACCAAAAAGACATTGTTGGTGTTAAGGTCAAAGAACCATTGGTTTTAAAACAGGGCGAATTAGAATACAAACTAAAATTCAACTGCAAACCTTGCGAAATGGAAATCTGGGAAAAAGATGCCGAATTTGAAATCGAAGAAGATCAATTTCATTAATATAAAAAAAGCGATACTGAATTCAGTATCGCTTTTTTGTTTATTTCTTCTTTGTCGTTGTAGTTTTAGCCTTTGGATCTGGTGGCGTAATCTTTATTTTTGTCGCCTTAAGTGTTGATTTTGACTCCACTTTTTTCTCTTTTTTAGCATTATACAAATTCACAACCTTTTCAATATCATCATATTTGTATTCTTTATCTTCAATTTTTTTAGCAATTTCAGGATTGTCGCTAAAATAATAAACTCCATACTCCTTAAAAAAAGCATTATATCCAGCAGAAAGAGCATTAGAACTCATAGAAACCAGCACAGGATAATCTTCATTGCTTCTTTTTAAGTAATGATTTATTTCTTTAGAAACGACCTGCATTTTCTTTACTTTAGTCTTTTCTTGCGTTTTATCATCCTCAACCTTAACCTCTTTTATTCCGTATTCTTCACCGCCCAAATACAGAGAAGCCTTGCCCGTCATAATTTTACAGATCCAATTTTCATCAATAACCTTAAATTCTGTTCCCTTCTTTTTATAAACCTTTGTTTTCGTTCTTATAAAAGTGTAAGACAGTTTTTTATTATCATCCAAAATCTGAATCGAATCTATATCGGCACTAGCATACTTTTCATTCTCCTCGCCAACTTTAATCTTTACTTTTTTATCCGTAAACGAAGGAAAATTAACTATTCCGCTAATTTTTTGTTGGTCTTTTTTAAAAATTACAGCATTAGCTTTTTGTTCTCCCATTCCAAACTTAAAAGTAATTCCAGCAGATTGTGAGTGAACTAAAGATGTAATGCATAAAGCACTCAGTATTAAAATAAAATTTATTCTCATCTTATGATTATATTTGTTTTGCGCGCAAATATAAAAATATAGAAAAGCTTACATCTGAAATTTCTAAATTAATTTAACCTGAATTTTCTACACATACCTGTAGACGTTATTCATAAATAAAAACATCTAAATTTGGGCGTGCCCCTCCGGGTCGGGCTATCCGTTTCAAGTCCTCGCCTGTTCGTTCCTCACGGCTGTGGGCTTTCCACTTCTATCCCTCACACAAACGGGTTAACGAGAAATGTCATTTCCAAAAGAAATTTAAATCCTTTAAAATCCCCCACAATCTTGTCATTTCGAGGAGCGAGAAATCACACGCGGAATTCCGGAAAGTAAATTACCAATCTTTGTTGAGTTTCTAGTGTGATTTCTCGCTCCTCGAAATGACAAGATTATGTTTATTTAATCTAAAAAATAAACCTTACAATCAATTACTATCTCCATATTCAGTTCTATAATCAATATCGAACTCTACATATTCTTTTATTGTTCGATCTACACTTCTTATCCAGCCTTCAGACGAACTCCAAGGATGAGCTTCATATATTTGCGGATCATCTCCTTCATCTAAATAAACAAAAAAGAATTGATCACTATATACCTCTATAACATAGTAAGGTTTAAAAATAACTCTTGCCTTTTCCTTCAGATGCTCTCGAAACATTTCTTGCATTTCTTTTTGATTATCATTTATTCCAAGATCGAAAGTATAGGAGTATTCCCCAGACAAAAAAAGTAATTCTCTTAAGGATTTTGGAAAGTGATTCCCATTATTATAAAGTTTTTCAAGATCTTGAATTTCATCCATGTTAATTCCTTTTATTTCAAACCTAAACTCATCCCGCTTAGAATATTTTTTTGGATTATTTTTTAATTTCTGTAAATACTCTATTTCCATAACTCAATTAAATTATAATTAAAAATAGCTATTTTTGTTTACTCAACAATACACTACTCCAAAATGAAAATACTACTTCTAGGTTCAGGCGAATTAGGCAAAGAATTTGTCATCGCTGCACAACGAATCGGACAAACTATAATTGCAGTTGATAGTTACGAAAATGCACCAGCAATGCAGGTTGCACAGGGTTTTGAAGTCATTAATATGCTTGATGGTGAAGCGCTTGATCGAATCGTAGCCAAACACAAACCCGATTTCATCGTTCCCGAAATAGAAGCCATTCGCACCGAACGTTTTTACGATTACGAAAAGCAAGGAATCACTGTTGTTCCTTCAGCGAAAGCGGCCAATTTTACCATGAATCGTAAAGCAATTCGCGATTTAGCAGCAAAAGAACTCGGATTACGGACAGCAAAATACCAATACGCAACATCGGCAGAGGAACTTCAAAAAGCAGTTCAAGAAGTCGGAATTCCGTGCGTAGTAAAACCATTAATGTCTTCTTCCGGAAAAGGACAATCGACAATCAAATCTGAAAGTGACATCGAAAAAGCTTGGCAATACGCTGTTGCAGGTTCACGTGGTGACGTTATCGAAGTTATTGTAGAAGCTTTTGTAGATTTCAATTCAGAAATTACTCTTTTAACGATTACTCAAAATAGCAATCCAACTTTATTCTGCTCGCCAATTGGTCACAGACAAGAAAGAGGCGATTATCAGGAAAGCTGGCAGCCTGCTTTGGTTTCAGAAAAAGATTTATACGAAGCTCAAGATATGGCCGAAAAAATTACCGAAGCGCTTGGCGGTGCGGGACTTTTTGGTGTTGAATTTTTCCTAACCAACGAAGGCGTTTATTTTTCTGAACTTTCACCACGTCCGCACGATACCGGAATGGTAACTTTAGCAGGAACTCAAAACTTCAACGAATTCGAATTGCATTTAAGAGCGATTTTAAGTCTTCCAATTTTCGAAATTACTTTAGAAAAAGCGGGAGCAAGCGCTGTAATTTTAGCTTCAGAAGATTCTACAAATCCAACTTTTACAGGAATTGAAAAAGTAGCCGCTTTACCTAAAACCGATTTCAGAATTTTTGGAAAACCAACTTCAAGACCTTACCGAAGAATGGGAGTCGTTTTAAGTCACGATACGCTTTCAACTCCAATCAACGAAGTAACAGAGCGCGCAAAAGAAACCGCGAAATTAATAACTGTAAATTCTTAACTATGAAAAATATATTATTAGCGACTTTCCTTTTTATTGGAATCGCTATACAAGCACAAAGCACAAAGAAATTTGATAAACCAACAGTAGTTGAAGCTTCATGCGGAGAATGCCAATTCGGAATGAAAGGCAAAAGCTGTGATTTGGCTGTCCGCATTGACGGAAAAAGCTATTTTGTTGACGGAACAACGATTCACGATCACGGAGACGCGCATTCAGAAAAAGGTTTTTGCAATGCAATCAGCAAAGCTTTAGTTACGGGAGAAATCGTAAACAATAGATTCAAAGCGATTTCATTTACTTTAATTGATGATAAAAAATAATGGCATTAATACTTGAAAACATTGCCAAACACGTTTCTCTGACTCCAGAAGAACAGGCGCTTTTTTTATCTAAATTAGAAACCAACACATACAAAGCCAAAACGCTTTTATTGAATGCTGGCGAAGTTTGCAAACATTCGTATTTTGTAAATTCTGGAATTTTAAGAAGTTTCAATATCAACGATAATATTGTCGAACATGTACTTTCATTTGCCTGCGAAGGCTGGTGGATGAGCGACATGTACAGCTTTTTTTCGCAGAAACCAGGACAACTTTTTATTGAAGTTTTAGAAGAAGCAGAAGTAGTTTCATTATCGAAAGAAAATCAGGAACAATTATATCTTGAAATACCTAAATTGGAACGTTTTTTCAGAATTTTAATTGAAAACTCATTAGTTGCCAATCAACAGCGATTAATGGACAACTTAAGCTTACCTGCCGAAGAACGTTTTGAAAAGTTCACTAAAAAATACGGAACATTAGTTCATAAAGTCCCTCAAAAACAAATCGCATCTTTCATTGGCGTAACACCTGAATTTTTCAGCAAAATGAAAGCAAGACTTTTAAAGAAATAGTTTTTAACATATTGCAACAATTCTTTATTTTACCTCTATAATTTTAACATACTAGATATTTGGCAAATAGAGAGAAATTGGCTTTTAATAAAATAAACTATCTTTGTTTTATAAATATTTAAAGAATGATTACAATTAAAATTGAACATATAGGCCCTATAAGTAAAGTTAATATTAATCTCAATAAAATTAATATAATTATTGGTCCTCAAAGTAGTGGAAAAAGTACTATTGCGAAAATTATTAGCTATTGCCAATGGGTCGAAAAAAGACATATTCTTGATGGAGATTTTAATTATGATTTTAAAGAACAATTCATCGAATTCCACAGAATCAGTGATAGCTATTTTAGTAAAAGTTCCTTAATTGAATATGAAAGTGAATTTATAAAATTCTCATATAAAGGCTTAAAACATAAATTCTCTATTAAAAAAAGTAATAAAAGCACAAAGTATTTAAAATCGAAGAATATATATATTCCAGCTGAAAGAAATTTTGTTTCTGTAATACCAAATTTAAGTAAATACAAAGAAACAAATGATAATATAATGAGTTTTTTATATGACTGGTATGATACCAAAAAAAAATACAAAAAGAAAAATACTCTAAAAATATTAAATTTAGAAGTTTCATATTATCATTCCGAGAATACTGATTCAGATATAATTCAATTAAATAAAATTAACAAAGAAATTTCTTTACAAAATGCTTCAAGTGGATTACAATCAGTGATTCCATTAACTATGATCATTGACTATCTATGTAATGGATTTTTCAGCGAACGAATTTCTAATTCTGTTTCAGAAAAAGATGAAATGGCAAAGATATTAGTTAATAATTTTTTAGATATTTTTAACATTGACAGAATTCATGATTTTGAAAAAACTCCCGAGGGCAATCGACAAATTAAACTATCAAATATAGAAGCAAGAAAACTTACTGAAATAATGAATTCCAGAAGTAAATATCATTATTCAAGTTTTGTTGTAGAAGAACCAGAACAAAATTTATACCCAGAAACTCAACGTGATTTTATATACTATTTAATTGAAAATTTAAATAATCCTGACAGAAATCACAAAGCTCTCTTAACAACTCATAGTGCTTATATATTGTATGCTTTAAATAATTGCATGATGGGCTATAGGATTAAAGATTCGATAGATGAATCGGAAAAAAATGAATTTGAAAGTTTTAAATCATGGATTAATCCAGACTTGGTCTCAGTATGGGAAATAGATTCTTCAAATGGAACATTAAAAAACATTAAAGACTTAAAAACAGGAACTTTAAGTAAAAACTATTTTAATCAGTTTACAAATGAATTATTGGATGAATATTACAAAATGTTAAGTTATTTGGAAATATGAGAGATAATATTGAAGAAATATTACCTGAACACAATCTACAACTTACAAATTCTCCAAACATATATATTGTAGATTATAAAAATATAAATGGCGAAGGCATTGTAATGCATGAAACCAAACCTGATCCTAAATATGTTTTACTTGAAAACTTGACACCTATAGGCATTTATTTCGATGGTTTTGAAGATAATGCATTACCTCTCGAAGAGCCTGGCGTTTGCAATTCTCAGTGTGAATGCGTACTTTTCCCAGAAGAGTGCAATCAAAATGACTGGATACTTTTTATAGAAATGAAATATGCGAATGATAGAGAAGCTGCCTTTAGAGAGAATCGTGATTATCCAAATTGTATGATAAATCAAATTTTGGAGACGGTCAAATATTTTAGAGATAAAAAGATTATCCCTGAAGAAAAAAGAGTCAATGCTATTGTTTCATTTCCAAATCTAATAGAAGAATTCAGCAGTACTTTTTTTACTGGAAGAATGTCAATGGACGATATTTTATATGATCATAAAATATTAATTAGAGCTACTAATTCTGGAACTATTAAAAGTCCTAAAAGAATTTACATATAGGTTATTAAAAATCCAAGTTTTTATAAACAGATTTTTTATTACAGAAAAATTTAGTAAATCTCAATAATGTCTTCGCGTTAAAAGCTTAAAACCTAGTTCAATGTTGAACTAGGTTTTTTTTGTGAATTAAAATTGCTCAACCTCCGTAGAATGTTCCATTGCTGTTATTGAGGATCTTCCAATCATAACCGTATTTTGAACAGCATCAAAATAAGAAGTTCCCACAAAAGCCTGATGTTTTACAGCTCGGAATCCATTTTTTTGTAAAGCAAATTCTCTTTCCTGCAATTCAGAATATCCTGCCATGCCACGTTCTTTGTACGCTTTAGACAATTCGAACATACTTGTATTCAAAGCGTGGAATCCTGCCAAAGTGATGAATTGAAAACTATATCCCATTGCTGCTAAATCTTCTCTGAAGGTTTCCATTTCGGCAACTGATAATTTCGCTGCCCAATTGAAAGAAGGCGAACAATTGTACGCCAGCATTTTATCTGGAAATTCTTTTTTTATAGCTTTTGCAAATTTTCTAGCGTAATCTAAATCGGGATTGCTGGTTTCCATCCAAATCAAATCGGCGTATGGAGCATAACTCAAACCTCTTGCAATTCCTTGGTCAATTCCGTTGTTTACATAGAAGAAACCTTCAGCCGTTTTTTCTCCTGTTAAGAATTTTCGATCTCTTGGATCTGCGTCGCTTGTCAGCAAATTAGCCGCATCAGCATCTGTTCGGGCAACGATTAAAGTTGGAACTCCCATAACATCCGAAGCCAGTCGAGCAGCAATCAATTTATTAATCGCCTCTTGTGTCGGAACCAAAACTTTTCCGCCTAAGTGTCCACATTTTTTAGCAGAACTTAATTGATCTTCAAAATGAACTCCAGAAGCTCCGGCCTCAATCATTGATTTCATTAATTCGAAAGCGTTTAAGTTTCCTCCAAAACCTGCCTCAGCATCGGCCACAATTGGAACTAAATAATCTTTTCTATCTTCAATTTTATTTACAGTCTGAATCTGGTCGGCACGCAATAAAGCATTATTGATCTTTTTTACCACCATCGGAACGCTATTTACAGGATACAGCGACTGATCTGGATACATTTCGCCCGCCAGATTTGCATCAGCGGCAACCTGCCATCCGCTCAAATAAATTGCTTCTAAACCAGCATCCACTTCCTGAATCGCCTGATTTCCTGTTAAAGCCCCCAAACCCGCTACATAATCCTGACTTTTTAACTTTCTCCATAATTTCTCTGCACCCATTTTTGCAATAGAATGCTCAATTTTATACGATCCCTGTAGCGTCACTACTTCACTCGCAGTGTAAGGACGCTCCACTCCTTTCCATCTCGGGTTCGTAATCCAATCGTTAATCAATTCCTGAATTCTGTCTTCTGTTGTTTTCATAAATAGTATAGTTAAGTGGTTTGTTAGTAAGTTTACAGTCGCAGTTTTCCGTGTTCAGTTTCTTACTGGACTTAAAAATCTGCGTAGATTTTTTATTCTCATTTTATCTGCTTGATCTGCAAAATCTGCGAGAGAAAATTTTTAGCTCGCAGATTACGCAGATTGAGCAGATTTTATTTTAAATTATAAGTACTTATAGCATGGAATCGTCAAGAAATCAACGAAATCTAGATTTACAACTAGTCTTTCCAAAACTTTTTCAGCTAATGGAAATTGCTGTTCTTCGTGTTTTTCTTCGCCTAATTCCGTTTTGATTTTCTGGAATTCATCCAAAGCCAATTCGTGATAATACGCCAAATCTAATTTTCGGCCGTTATCCAAAATCACTTTATTCTGAAGCCACTGCCATAACTGCGATCTTGAAATTTCGGCAGTTGCTGCGTCTTCCATTAAATTATGCAAAGCAGCAGCACCTTGTCCGTTCAGCCATGAAGCCAAGTATAAAACCGCAACATTGATGTTTTTTCGAACACCATTTTCAGTAATCAATCCAATTGGTGGTTCAATTAAATCTTCTTCAGTTATTTTGCGATGTTCTCTTTTAATATGAATCTGGTTTGGCGTTGGCATTCCTTTATCAAAAATTTCTTTTGCTAAAACAACTAAGTCTGGATGTGCTACCCAAGTTCCGTCGTGACCGTTTTTAACTTCACGCTCTTTATCGGTTTTTACTTTCGCAAAAGCGATCGCATTGGCTTCATCATTATTCCGAATCGGAATTTGAGCTGCCATTCCGCCAATCGCATGAATTCCGCGTTTGTGACATCTCTGAATTACCAAATTTGAATACGCATTCATAAAAGGCGAAGTCATATTTACCTGATCGCGATCTGGAACAATGAATTTTGGATTTTTTCTAAACTTTTTAATGTATGAGAAAATATAATCCCAACGTCCGCAGTTCAAGCCAACGATATGTTCTTTCAATTCGTAAATGATTTCATCCAACTGAAAACTTGCTGTAATCGTTTCAATTAGAACCGTCACTTTTATCGTTCCTCTTTTCAGTTTCAAATAATCTTCCGTAAAATCAATTATACTGTTCCACCATCTTGCTTCCAGATAATGTTCTAATTTCGGAATGTAGAAATACGGCCCAGAATTATTTTCTAAAAGTCTTTTATGGTTATGGAAAACATACAAACCAAAATCTACAAGCGAACCAGAAACCTCGTTTCCATCAACTAAAACATGTTTTTCAGGAAGATGCAAACCTCTCGGACGCACGATAAGTGTTGCGATTTTTTGATTTAAATGATACGATTTCTGTTTCACCAAATCAGTATATGTAATGGTTTTGTTTACCGCGTCTATTAAATTCACTTGTCCATCCATTAGGTTTTTCCAAGTTGGAGAAGTACTATCTTCAAAATCAGCCATGAAAGTTTTCGCGCCCGAATTCAAAGCATTGATAATCATTTTACGATCAACAGGTCCAGTAATCTCCACTCTTCTGTCTAATAAATCTTTCGGGATTTCTCCAGCTGTCCAATTACCTTCTCTGACGCTTTTTGTTTCTGGAGTAAAAACCGGCATGACGCCCTGATCAAAAGCAACTTGTTTTTGATCTCTTTGCAAAAGCAATAATTTTCTTTGCGATTCGAATTTTTTATGCAATTCGGTAATAAACGCAGTCGCTTCTTCGGTCCAGATTTTTGGATAAGCAAGCTTTTTGTCGGCCAGAATTTCTAAAGCCACTTCAGTAATCTCTAATTGGTTTTTCATAGCTGCAGATTTTAATTTTTATTGGGTTAAAAAGTTTTTCTTCTTAATCCTTTTTCATTTTATCAAAACAAATATTTCATAACTAACTCATAATTAATTCGTTTCGATAGTACAATGTTATAAAAAAGTTTTTTACAAAACAAGCGAACGTTCGCTAAATTTAAAAAATATTTATTTTGCGATTGTTTTTAGAATGTCTATATTTGACATTATGGATATCGAAAAAGACTATATAAAGCTGATTTTTGGGCTAAAACTCAAGCAAGTTCGTACACAAAAAAACTTGTCACTTTTTGGTTTGGCCAAACTGACTAATCTTTCAAAATCGTATTTAAACGAGATTGAAAAGGGGAAAAAATATCCCAAAACAGATAAAATTTTGCTTTTATGCGAACATTTGGACGTGACTTATGACCAAATGGTGTCTTTAAAACTCGATAACAACCTCGCTCCGATTGGCGAAATCTTGAAATCTGGAATTTTAAAAGAGATTCCGTTAGAGCTTTTCGGAATTCAGGAAGCCGATTTAATTGATATTATTGCGAATGCTCCAGCAAAAGTCAATGCATTTATTAGTACAATTATTGAAATTGCACAGCATTATAATTTAAGCCGGGAAAGTTTTTTCCTTGCTGCTTTACGTTCATATCAGGAAGCGCACAGCAATTATTTTGAAGATTTAGAAGAAAAAGTAATCGCTTTTTCGAAGTCATTTCAAATTAATTTAGATTCCAAAATCAGTATTGAAGAACTGGAAGCGATTTTAAAAGAAGAATACGAATACAACATAAAAGAAATTGCTTTTACCGATCAGGAAGCTTTAGACGATTTACGCTCGATTTATGTTCCAAAAAGCAGAACTTTATTGCTTTCAACCGAATTAGATGATCCGCAAAAGGCTTTTATTTTAGCCAAAGAAATAGCTTATAATTATTTAAAAATTTCAGATCGCCTTCTGACTTTCAGCTGGATTAAATTTGAAAATTTTGATCAGGTTTTGAATAATTTTTACGCTTCTTATTTTGCGGGTGCTTTGCTTTTACCAAGAAAATTGGTTGTAAACAAAATCAATGCTTTTTTAGAAAACGAAAATCCAAAACCGGAAGAATTTGTGACGCTAATTGAAAGTTTTGAAGTTTCACCTGAATCTTTTTATCAGCGATTAACCAATTTATTACCAAAAGATTTTCAACTGAAAAACCTTTTCTTTTTGAGATTATCACATAGAGTTGGCTCCGATTTTTATCAAATCAACAAAGAACTTCACATCACACATCAGCAGGAACCGCACGCTAATGAAACGAATGAACATTATTGCAGAAGATGGGTTTCGGTAAAAACCATTGATGAGGCGATCAAACAAAATAAACCTCATTTTTTTGATGCTCAGATTTCGAGTTATGCCAACAGCGGAAATGAATATTTGGTTTTTTCATCGGCTACAAAAGATCCTTTTGCTGAAAATTATATCCGAAGTATTTCGGTTGGAATTTTAATTAATCCGACAATGAAAAAGAAATTTAAATTCATTGATGGAAAACCTTTGGTAAAACGAATTGTAGGTGTAACTTGCGAAACCTGTGCCGTACAAGATTGTTTAGAACGAACTGCCCCACCAATTGTTTTGGAGAAGAAAAAACGTCATGAGAAAACAGATGCAGTTGTTCAGGAGTTTATTAATCAATTTAGTTAGAATAACATGAAATTTTTCACTTTAATAATAGCGCTGATTTCTATTAACTTCAACCAGAAAACAGACAAACTTAATGGACGTTATAATTATTTAATCGAAGATGAAAATCAATATATTCAAAAGGATAAAATAACTTTTAAGGATAGTATTTTTGTTTTTGACAATAAGTATATGCCAAAAGGAAAGGTTTCTTATGGGAATGCAATACTGCTAGAGAACTTCATTAATACTGATTTAATTATTACAATTTCGAAAGATCAGATTCAAAAAGATACTATTGAATTTGATATGCATGATAAGAATGATGCTAATTACCTAAATGCAACGACTGGAAAAGGGATATTGATTAGAATAAAATAGTTTATTTACGCACAATCTTGTCATTCCGAGGAACGAGGAATCTCCGTTAGAAACTCCTCATGCAATATGACCAATCTTTGTAGAGTTACTTGTGGAGATCTCTCCTTCGTCGAGATGACAAACCATACGTTTACTTTGCATTTAGACGCATCTTCTTTTAAAAACAAAAACTTCTAAATTAGCCCCGATAGATGTGAAAATCCTTTTGTGCCGGGGTTCGGCATAAAAGATTGAAACAGATAGCGGGACTAGACTTCTTTTGAAAACTGAAATTTCTGCTTTAAAAAAAACCTTAGAATCTCAGCAACTTGAACCTCAGAATCTTTCTTAATCTAGGTTAAGTGCTTTTCGTTTACCATGACCGTATCTTTGTACTATAAAAATAACAAAACGACAAAGTCATGGAAAATATAGTATTGCACAAAGCAGACACAAGAGGAAACGCAAATCACGGATGGTTAAACGCTTATCACAGCTTTAGTTTTGCGAGCTGGTACAACCCAGATAGAATTCAGTTTGGGGCACTTCGTGTTTTGAACGACGATACGATTGCTGCCGGAATGGGATTTGGAACTCACCCACACGATAATATGGAAATTATTACGATTCCGCTAGAAGGTGATTTGGCTCACAAAGACAGTATGGGAAATACTGAAGTGATCAAAAATGGTGACATTCAGGTGATGAGTGCGGGAACTGGTATTCAGCATAGTGAGTTTAATCCGAATGAAGATCAGCAGACTAAATTGTTGCAGATTTGGTTGTTTCCTAATAAAAGAAATGTTACGCCACGTTACCAACAAATTACTTTGGATGTTGTGGACAGACACAATAAATTATCTCAAGTTTTATCTCCAAATGCGGATGATGAAGGTGTTTGGATTCACCAAGATGCTTGGTTCAATATGGGGAATTTTGACTCAGGCGTGTCAACTGAATATAAAATCAAAAAAGAAGGAAACGGAGTTTACGCTTTCGTTTTAAAAGGAAATGTAACCATCAACGGTCAGGAATTAAACTCTCGTGATGCAGTTGGAATTTCAGGAACTGATACTTTAAACATTCTTGCTAATACTGATGCTGAATTTTTATTAATGGATGTTCCAATGAATTATTAATTCGAACAAAAACAATTAAATACCTGTAACGTTGAAACGATAATAAATCTGTAAATCAGATTATTATCGTTTCTTTTTTAACCTTTAATTGATAAAAATCAAAACAAGAAAGACTAACTTTATAAAAATAAGGACATTAGTCTGACTAAAATTAAAACTAATCCTTAAAATTTTAAACCATGAATCCAAATAACCTCACTAAAGAATATACAAACGGAGAAGTAACGATTGTCTGGCAATCAGGAAAATGCATTCACTCGGCAAACTGTGTCAAAAACAATCCAGATGTTTTTCGCCCGAAAGAAAAACCGTGGATTACTCCAGAACATTCAACAACTGACAAAATCATTTCGACTGTAAATAAATGTCCGTCTGGAGCGTTGACATTTTATATGAATAATTCTAAATAGTTCTTCTCCCGAAATCTCGGGATCGCTCAGAGAGACAAACAATTATACAAATGTGATAATCAAAAAATTTATCACATTTTTTATTTCTTAATCTAGGTTAAGTGCTTCAGGACAACTGTCACCGTAACTTTGTCCTATCAAAATGAAACAAATTAATTATTTAAAAAAATAAAATTATGGCAACTACAAAATGGTCAATTGACCCAACTCACTCAGAAATTGGTTTTAAAGTAAAACACATGATGTTTACTAATGTTTCAGGAAAATTTGGAACTTACGACGCTACAATTACTACAGAAGGAAATGATTTCGAAAATGCAGCAATCGAATTTTCTGGCGATATCGCTTCTATCGATACTGCAAATGCAGACAGAGACGGACACTTAAGAAGTGCTGATTTCTTTGATGCAGAAAACAATCCAAAATTAACTTTCAAAGCTTCAGCTTTCAAAAAAGTTGATGACGGAGATTATGAATTAACTGGAGATTTATCTATCAAAGGTGTTTCTAAATCTGTTAAATTTCCTGTAGAATTCAGCGGAATCATGACTGACCCTTGGGGAAATACTAAAGTTGGTTTAAGCATAGAAGGAAAAATCAATCGTAAAGATTGGGGACTAAACTGGAACTCAGCTCTTGAAACTGGTGGAGTTTTAGTTGGAGAAGAAGTAAAATTAAATATCGAATTACAATTCGTAAAACAAGCTTAATCTTTTGGTTTAGATTAGATTTAATTGGTTGGTTAAAAGCTCTGCGTTTACTCGCAGGGCTTTTTTTATGTTGCCACGAATTGCACGAATTTCCACTAATTTTTTTTCAAAAACGCTAAATATTTTTGCCACAGATTAAAAAGATTTTCACAGATTTTTAATCCATATAATCCTTTAATCTGTGGCTATAAAAAATAATTCGTGGAAATTCGTGGAAATTCGTGCAATTCGTGGCAAACAAAAAAACTCAACGTACAGTATTCCTAAATTCTGTTGGTGACAGTCCCGTTTGTTTTTTGAAGAATCGGGAAAAGTACGAGTAATCTTCGTAACCAACTTTAAAAGCAACTTCGTTTACGGCTAATTGTTTATCAATCAGCATTCTTTTGATTTCTAGAATAACACGATCTGTGATTACTTCTGTGGCTGTTTTTTGGAGGATTTCGTTGCAAATCCTGTTCAAATGTTTGAGCGTGATGTTTAGTTTTTCAGCATAAAATGAAGGTAGTTTTTCGGTTCTGAAATATTCTTCTAAAAACGATTCGAATGCATTGATTTTGATGTTGTAGGAATGCGTTTGATGCGAATAGGTTTCGTTGTATTTTCGTGCGACTTCAATGTGAATGCAGTCTAATAAATTCAGTAATTTATCTAATTGATATTTGTTGTTTTGACTGTTTTCCTGAATCAGCAAATCGAAATAAGGTTGGATTTTTGGAATTTCATTTTCTTCAAAAACCATTTCTGGTCGATTATGAATGGAATGGTAAAAATTATAATCGTTGATCTTTTTTTGCCCGAAATACAGATTGTACATTTCCTGAGAAAAGATAATTACAAAACCTTCGATGTCTTCGGATAAATTCCAATGATGCATTTGTCCTGGCTGTAGCACAAAAAGACTTCCTCTTTTGATTTCGAATTGATCAAAATCGACTTCATGCAACCCTGAACCTTTGGTAAAAAATACCATTAAATACGAGTCGTGACGGTGCGGTTCTTCGACAAAACTGTGATTTTTTAAATGTTCCGTAAAAGTATTCACGTAAAAATCGCGATGAATATCGTTACAGCTAAAATTCTGAACACTATAAATCGGGTACCTTTTCATAAAAAATGTCTTTATTGTGCTATAATAAGCGAAGATATAAAAAAGACTTTTATAAACCTCTGAATTACCTTTGTATAAACAAAAAATAACAAAGTCATGTCAAGCGCATTAACTCATATTTTAAGCAACGAATGTCCTATTTGTCATAAAGGAAAAGTTTTTACAGACAAAAATATTTTCTTCAATTTTGGTTTACCAAAAATGAATGAATTTTGCAGTCACTGTCATTATAAATTCCAAAAAGAACCTGGTTATTTTTTTGGCGCTATGTATGTAAATTACGGATTAACAGTGGCTCAGGGAATTGCAACGTATTGTATTGCTCAGTTTTTCTTTGAGAAAAATTTCGATTTAAGAATCATTCCCATTATCGCTGTTGTGATTACTTTATTGACTTCTTTTAATCTCCGATTTTCCAGATTAGCATGGATTTACATGTTTAAGGATTATACGAAATAAAAAAGTATTATTTTTGCCTTTCAATTGAAGCTAATTTTCAATTTCAAAAAAAATAAAAAAACAAATTAGACAAATGAAAGCATACGTATTTCCGGGTCAAGGCGCGCAATTCACAGGAATGGGTAAAGACCTTTATGAAAATTCGGCTTTAGCCAAAGAATTATTCGAAAAAGCTAATGAAATATTAGGTTTCAGAATTACAGATATTATGTTTGAAGGTACTGCCGAAGAACTAAAAGAAACTAAAGTTACACAGCCAGCTGTATTTTTACACTCTGTTATTTTAGCTAAAACTTTAGAAGATTTCAAACCGGAAATGGTTGCAGGACATTCTTTAGGAGAATTCTCTGCTTTAGTTGCAAATGGGGTTTTATCTTTTGAAGATGGATTGAAATTAGTTTCTCAACGTGCTTTGGCTATGCAAAAAGCTTGCGAAATTACTCCGTCAACAATGGCTGCGGTTTTAGGTTTAGCCGATAATATTGTGGAAGAAGTTTGCGCTTCTATCGACGGTGTTGTGGTTGCTGCAAATTACAACTGCCCAGGTCAATTGGTAATTTCTGGAGAAACTACTGCTGTTGAAAAAGCTTGTGAGGCAATGAAAGCTGCTGGAGCAAAACGTGCTTTAATTTTACCTGTTGGAGGTGCTTTTCACTCGCCAATGATGGAACCAGCAAGAGAAGAATTAGCAGCTGCAATTGAAGCGACTACATTCTCTACTCCAATTTGTCCAGTGTATCAAAACGTTACTGCAAATGCGGTTTCTGATGCTAACGAAATTAAAAAGAATTTAATCATTCAATTAACTGCTCCTGTAAAATGGACTCAGTCTGTTCAGCAAATGATCGCTGACGGCGCTACTTTATTTACTGAAGTTGGTCCTGGAAAAGTTTTAGCTGGTTTGATTAATAAAATCGATAAAGAAGCGGTTACTGCTAATGCTTAATTTTTAAGTTTTCAGTCGCAGTCTCAGTTTTCAGTTACTGACTGTATAAAAAAAATCCTCATAGACTTAAGTTTATGAGGATTTTTTATTTTTCACTTGCTTTCAATTTCAGGAAGTTTTTCTTTCTTTTTGTAATTAATAATAAAAACTCCCAAAATAATTAAGATTGTTGCAATTATAAAATCAATAGTAATTTTTTCATCTAAAATCAGCCACCCAAAAAATACGGCAATTATGGTATTGATGTACGCTAAAATAGAAACTTGAACTGGCGTAACGTGCTTCAACGCATAATTATAACTAAAAAAAGCAATTACAGATCCAAAAATCGATAAATACAATGCCGCTAAAATACTTTTAGCACTCCATAAATGCACATCAATAGTAGGCGAAAAAATAAACGCCAATACAATTTGAATGCACGAAGCCATTGTAAACTGGTAAAATAAATTAAGAACTATATTTTTAGATTTATTTCCGTGAAGTTTGGTATAAATCGTTCCGGCTGTCCAAGCAGTAATCGCAAATCCCATAAACATCATTCCGATTCTGTAATCGGCATCTAAAAAAGATCCTAATCCATCTTTAAATATAAAAACGACTCCCGAAAATCCTATTATAACTCCAACAAATCCTTTTAAACTTGGTTTTTGCAATTTAACTAAAATACTGCCCAGAAAAATAAGTATCGGAGCCATCGCACTAATTACCGAAGCTAGTCCGCTTGGCACGGTCTGTTCAGCAACGGTTGTAAAACCATTTGCTATTACAATCATTAAAATAGAAGGAACAAGCTGATGTTTTAAATTTTCCCAGCCAATCCATTTCATTTCTTTTTTAAATAACAAAATTGCCATCATGATCATTCCCGCCAATCCTTGACGAATGGAAGTTACAAACCAAGGCGGAATTGTTTCAACCGCAACTCTAATTCCTAAAAACGTTGTACCCCAAATAATTCCAACTGCTGTAAGGGCAAAAATCAATTTATAATCTAAATCTTTTTTCATAAAAATTAAATGTCGTTAAAAGAAAAGTCCCAAACTATATTGCTATAATCTGGGACTTTAAAATTTATAATTTTATTTAAAAAACTATTTATTCCTTACTTTTTGTTCCCATTTCCAAGCACTTGCCATAGCTTCATCTAGACTTAGTTCAGCCTTCCATCCTAAGACATTATTTGCCTTATCAGTATTCGCGTAGGCTTCAGTAATATCACCTTCACGACGAGGCATCATCTTATAAGGCAATTTTTTATCGCTGACTTTTTCAAAACTATGAATCACTTCAAGAACAGAACTTCCTTTTCCAGTTCCTAAATTGAAAGTTTCAACTTTCGCTAAATTCTTCTTGTTTAATAAACGTTGCAAAGCAATTACGTGCGCTTTTGCTAAATCAACAACGTGAATGTAATCGCGAACTGCAGTTCCGTCTGGAGTTGGGTAATCATTTCCAAAAACAGATAATTCTTGACGCAATCCTACTCCTGTCTGCGTAATAAAAGGCACTAAATTTTGAGGAACTCCCAAAGGCAATTCTCCAATTTCTACTGATTCGTGCGCTCCAACTGGATTAAAATAACGCAATAAAATAGCACTGATATTAGTAACTTTAGCTGTATCTGTAATGATTTCTTCGCCAATCTGCTTTGTATTTCCATAAGGAGACATTGCGGCTTGAACTGGCGCATCTTCTGTAATTGGCATTTTTTCGGCTTGACCGTAAACCGTACAAGAAGAACTGAAAATAAAACTTGCTTCTGATTTTTGCTGCAATTCCTGTAAAAGATAAATCAAACTGCTAATGTTGTTTTCGTAATACAACAAAGGCTGTTCAACACTTTCTCCCACTGCTTTTGAAGCTGCAAAATGAATTACTCCTGTAACATCACTATGTTTTTTAAAGAAATCCTGAACTGACGCTTTTTCTCTTAAATCTAATTTTTCGAATAAAGGCGTTTTTCCTGTAATCGCTGTAATTCCTTTTAAAACATCTTCTGAAGAGTTTGAAAGATTATCAATGATCACTACTTCGAAGCCTTCATTTTGCAATTCGACCACGGTGTGAGACCCGATAAATCCTAAACCTCCCGTTACTAATACTTTCATTTTGTGGTTGTTTGTGGTTATTTTGTGGCTAATATTTAAGCTGTCTTATTTCAAAAATTCAATTACACTGTCTGTAATATATTTAATCTGCTCGTCATCCAATTCTGTATGCATTGGCAAAGCGATAACTTCTTGAACTAATTGATTGGTTACAGGAAATTGCTCTTCTTTATAACGAGGATCT
This sequence comes from Flavobacterium sp. HJSW_4, assembly GCF_042436695.1. Taxonomy (NCBI): domain Bacteria; kingdom Pseudomonadati; phylum Bacteroidota; class Flavobacteriia; order Flavobacteriales; family Flavobacteriaceae; genus Flavobacterium; species Flavobacterium sp. HJSW_4. The sequence goes on along the minus strand of NZ_JBHNPP010000015.1, from coordinate 95,914 downwards.
AAATATGCTTTTTGAGAGTGAAGCGGAATTGGATAGTAAATTGCACATGGAATTCCTTTATCCAATAAATGTTGCATCAAAGCGTTTCTGTCAGCATCAATAATTCTTAATACATATTGGTGGAAAACGTGATCATTTTCGTTTGCATCAAAATCTGGAGTAATAATGTGTTTATTTCCAGCGAAAGCTGCATTATATTTTGTTGCTGCCAAACGACGTGCTGCGTTATATTCATCCAACAAAGGCAATTTTGCGTTTAAAACTCCAGCCTGAATACTATCCAAACGTGAATTTACTCCCACAACATCGTGGTGGTAACGCTCGTACATTCCGTGATTTACGATTCCGCGGATAATGTGAGCCAAATCATCATCATTTGTGAAAATCGCTCCTCCGTCTCCATAGCATCCTAAGTTTTTAGATGGAAAGAAAGAGGTTGCCGCAACGTGACCAATTGTTCCTACTTTAGATTTCGAACCCGATTTAGAAATATAATCTGCACCAATTGCTTGTGCATTATCTTCAATTACATATAAATTGTATTGAGCTGCAATTTCCATAATCGCATCCATATTAGCTGCGCGTCCAAATAAATGAACTGGAACAATTGCTTTTGTTTTTGGAGTAATTGCTTTTTTAACAGCATCAATATCAATATTCATATTTACCATATCAACATCAACTAAAACTGGCGTTAATTGCAATAAAGCAATAACCTCAACAGTTGCTGCAAAAGTAAAATCTGCAGTAATAACCTCATCTCCTGGCTGAAGACCAAGTCCCATCATGGCAATCTGCAAAGCATCTGTACCATTTGCACAAGGAATAACGTGTTTTGCTCCTAAATAGTTCTCCAAATTCTTTTGAAACTGATGAACTAAAGGCCCGTTAATGTAAGTATTTGTATCTAAAACTTCTTGAATTGAAGCATCTACAGTAGATTTTATTTTTTCGTATTGACTCTTTAAGTCAACCATTTGAATTTTTTTCATTTTTGAATGTATTTAAAATCAAAGACACTGTTTTTTAGACAGAAATCTCTAAAAGGAGGAACAAAAATAGTTATTAATACCTTCAAACCAATGAAAATAGTCGAAAGAAATGTAATTTAGCTGCAAAAAAAATTACATGCTTTTTTTATACAATTTAGCCATATATATCGCAGGATTTTTCTTAAGAATCATAGCCTTGTTTAGTCCGAAAATTAAGCTTTTTGTCGAAGGCCGAAAAAGTGTTTTCAGTACATTAAAAGAAAAAATAAAGCCCGAAGACAAGACTATTTGGTTTCATTCTGCTTCATTGGGCGAATATGAACAGGGACTTCCTGTCATAGAAAAAATCAAAGAGAAATATCCTTCGCATAAAATTATTGTAACCTTTTTTTCACCATCTGGATACGAAGTGCGTAAAAATAACACAGTGGCCGATGTGACTGTTTACCTTCCTTTGGATACTAAAAGCAATGCAAAAAAATTCATCAAATTGGTTCATCCAGAACAAGCATTCTTTATTAAGTATGAATTTTGGCTGAATTACTTAAAAGAGTTAGAAAACCGTAAAACCCCTACCTATTTAATTTCAGGAATTTTCAGAGACAATCAAATGTTCTTTAAATGGTACGGCGGATTTTACAGAAAAGCATTGAAAGCCTTTACTTATTTCTTTCTTCAAAATGAAAAATCGAAAGAAAAAGTCGAAAGTCTTGGCTTCAAAAATGTAATTGTTTCGGGCGATACTCGTTTTGACCGAGTAAATGCTATTTTAGAAAGAGACAATCGCTTAGATTATATTGAAAACTTTAAAAACAATCAGCCCACTATTGTTATTGGAAGTTCATGGCCTAAAGATGAAGCGTTGATAGCAGAATATATTAATCAGGCACCTAAAAACGTAAAATTCATAATTGCGCCTCATAATATAAAACCAGATCAAATAGCAGATCTTCAATCAAAAATCACAAAATCAAAAGTTTTATTTTCAGAAAAAGAAAACAAAGATCTATCTGAATACAGTGTTTTTATAATTGATATTGTCGGAATCCTAACTAAAATTTACAGCTACGGAACGATTGCATACGTAGGCGGTGGATTTGGAAACCCTGGAATACATAACATTTTAGAACCGGCAACTTTTGGAATGCCAATTGTAATTGGGCCTAATTATTCGAATTTTGCAGAAGCAATTGCTTTGGTTGAAATTGGCGGTTGCATGCCGATAGCAACTAACACTGAACTAAAAGAGGTTTTGGATAAATTATTGAGCGACAAAAACTTTCTAGAAGAAAAAAGCGAAATCTGCAGATCATTTATTCAAGACAACAAAGGAGCAACTGAAACCATTATAAAGCTCGTTTCATAGCCTTTGAAGGAATAAAAAAGCGTTAAATTCAAAAAAAAGACAGAAATGAGGTCTTTTTTACCTCAGAGTGCTTGAATAAATAGTCTTAAAAAACAAGATAAACCATAAATCAGAGAAATAAAATAGCCAATTTTTATAAAGAATATTCAACAAAAAATTATTTAGTCTAGAAATTAGATAATTTAAGAAAATTTTGTAGTTTTGGCATATTCTTTGATAAATAAGATAAACGTGAGTAAGGAAAATATTTTAAAAAAAAAGTGAAAAAATATTTTACATATTAAAAAATTTATATCTTTGCCACGAATTAATAATTAACCTTTTATAATAAAGTAAGATGAAAAAAGTATTTTTAAGTTTAGCTGTTGTTGCTGTTTTAACTGTTGTATCTTGTAAAAAAGCTGACGCTGCTGCTGAAGCTCCTGCTGTAGATTCTACTGCTGTTGCTGTTGATTCAGCTGCTGCTGTTGTTGATTCTGCTGCTGCAACTGTTGATTCTGCTGCTGCTAAAGTTGATTCTGCTGCTGCTAAAGTAGAAGAAGTAAAAAAATAATTAGAACCTAAGTTCTAACGATTTTAAAACCATCTTTTTAGATGGTTTTTTTTATGCTTAATTTTTACATTAACCATAAACACAAATAAAAAAAAGCGTCCGCAATTGCGAACGCTTTTTTTTATTCAGCCACTTCTTCTAATTCTTCTTCAGACTCTTCATCACCAAAAATTGACTCACTTGAAGAGAAATCCAAAATCTCCGATCTAGAAGAATAAGTCACTATTTCTTTTATTCCTTTCTGCAGAAGCAATTCCGTACTATATTTTCGACTTGTAGCAAAGTGCACTTCCCCCAACATCAATTTAAAAAAATACTTCCCTCCAGAGCCTTTAAATTTTAAAAACTTCGCAAGTTCAATATTCGCTTTAAACTTCTCAATATCCTCTTCACACTCAAACCTCAATTCATAACTCAAACTCGTAAAAATAACCTTCCCCCTTCGCGAAGTAAAAGTAAATTTATATTCATCATTAAATCGCTTGCTAATTACAAAAGCACCCATTTACAAATTTTAGATTTTAGATTGTTGATTTTTTTTTAGACGCTAAGCCACTATATTTCTAAGATACTGAAATTTCCCTTAAAAAACACTAAAACTTAATTTTTCCCCATAAAAAAAGCCTCTTCAAAAGAAGAGGCTTTAGTACTCAGAGCGGGACTTGAACCCGCACGAACATTGCTGTTCACTGGATTTTAAGTCCAGCGTGTCTACCAATTTCACCATCCGAGCATTGTATGGTTTTTGAGCGAAAAACGGGGCTCGAACCCGCGACCTCGACCTTGGCAAGGTCGCGCTCTACCAACTGAGCTATTTTCGCATTTTCAAATTTTATTAGAACTGCAACACTTGTTTTGTTTCGTATTGCGAGTGCAAATTTAGGACATTTATTCAATTACACAAGCGTTTTTTCAAAAAAAAATCGACTTATTTTATAACATTCTGATAACCTAAACTTTAAAATTGAAAATTTTTATATTTTATTTTTTTACCAGCATTCTTTTGATCTCATTCAGTTTCATCAAGGCTTCTACTGGTGTAATTGCATTAATGTCGAGATTCAGAATTTCTTCTTTTATTTCTTCCAACAATGGATCATCCAAATTAAAGAAACTCATCTGCATTTCATCATTTGCCGCTTTTATTCCGTTTAAAGCATCACTCGAATGATTCTTTTCTAATTTCTTCAAAAGCTTTTGTGCTTTCGAAATAACCAATTGCGGCATTCCAGCCATTTTAGCCACGTGAATTCCGAAACTATGCGCACTTCCTCCTTTTACCAGTTTTCTAACGAATAAAACGGTATCTTTTAATTCTTTTACCGCCACATTGAAATTCTGAATTCTCGGCATCGATTCCGTCATTTCATTCAACTCATGATAATGCGTTGCGAAAAGCGTTTTTGCTCTTCCTGGATGTTCGTGCAAGAATTCAGCAATTGCCCAAGCAATCGAGATTCCGTCATACGTACTTGTTCCTCTTCCGATCTCATCCAACAACACCAAACTTCTATCTGAAATATTATTCAAGATCGAAGCCGTTTCGTTCATTTCGACCATAAAAGTAGATTCTCCCATCGAGATATTATCCGAAGCTCCAACTCTGGTAAAAATCTTATCTACAATTCCCATTCTAACGCTATCAGCAGGAACAAAACTTCCCATTTGAGCCAAAAGCACGATTAGAGCCGTTTGCCTTAAAATTGCCGACTTACCCGACATGTTGGGTCCGGTAATCATAATAATCTGTTGCGTTTCTCTATCTAAGAAAACATCGTTTGCAATATATGGAGTTCCAACAGGCAATTGTTTTTCAATTACAGGATGCCTACCGTTTTTAATATCCAATTCGAATGTATCATCAATCTCCGGACACACATATTGATTTTCGACAGCCATTTGCGTAAACGAACATAAACAATCCAACTGTGCGATTAAATACGCGTTCATTTGAACTGGTTTGATGTAAGTTCCAATCCAAGCTACTAATTGTTCGAAAAGTTCGCTTTCAATTTTATAAATCTTTTCTTCTGCTCCTAAAATTTTAGTTTCGTATTCTTTTAATTCTTCCGTAATATAACGCTCCGCATTTACCAAAGTCTGTTTACGAATCCATTCTTCCGGAACTTTATCTTTGTGCGTATTTCTAACTTCGATATAATATCCGAAAACATTATTAAATGAGATTTTCAATGAAGAAATTCCAGTTCTTTCCGATTCTCTTTTTTCAATTCCTTCTAAAAATTCTTTTCCAGAAGTTGAAATAGCTCGCAACTCATCTAACTCTTCATTAATACCTTTTGCAATCGCATTTCCTTTTGAAATAGCAACAGGCGCATCTTGATTTAAAGTCGTTTTGATTTTTTCGCGAAGCAAATCACAAGCATGCAAACTGTCTCCAATTACCTTAACAGCTTCTTGCGGACTTTCAAGCGCCAATGTTTTAATTGGAATAATGGCATCTAGAGATTCTTTCAAATAAATAATTTCTCTTGGAGAAACTTTTCCCGCTGCGATTTTAGAGATCAAACGTTCTAAATCTGAAATCTGTTTAATCTGATATTGAATATTATGCAGAATTTCAGGATTTGATTTCAAATAAGCCACAACCTCATGACGTCCTTTTACTTTGTTAGCATCTTTTAAAGGCAATGCCAACCAACGCTTCAATAAACGGCCTCCCATTGGAGAAAGCGTTTTATCGATAACATCCAAAAGCGTAACTGCATTTGGGTTATAGCTATGATATAATTCTAAATTTCGAATGGTGAAACGATCCATCCAAACGTACGCGTCTTCTGCAATACGCTGAATCGCCGTAATATGCTGTACACGATTATGCTGTGTTTCTGACAAGTAATATAAAATCGCTCCAGAAGCAATAATTCCTTCTTTTAATTCTTCAACACCAAATCCTTTTAAAGAATTAGTTTGAAAATGCTTCGTCAAAGTTTCTAAAGCATAATCTTCTTTATAAATCCAATCTTCTAAGTAAAAACTATGAAAATCTTCTCCAAAAGCAGTTTTAAAATCATTCTTATTATTCTTCGGAACCAAAACCTCACTTGGATTAAAGTTCTGCAATAATTTGTCGATGTATTCTGCATTTCCTTGAGCCGTTAAAAACTCTCCTGTAGAAACATCTAAAAATGAAATTCCGATATTTTTATTAGCAAAATAAACTGATGCTAAAAAGTTGTTTGATTTTGACTGTAAAACTTCATCATTCAAAGAAACTCCCGGAGTTACAAGTTCCGTTACACCTCTTTTTACGATTGTTTTAGTCATTTTCGGATCTTCCAGCTGATCGCAGATCGCAACGCGAAGTCCCGCTTTTACCAATTTTGGCAAATAAGTATTCACAGAATGATGCGGAAACCCAGCCAATGCCGTTTCAGTATCAGACCCTGCTCCTCTTTTAGTTAACGTTATCCCTAAAATTTTGGAAGCTCTAATGGCGTCTTCTCCAAAGGTTTCATAAAAATCTCCTACTCTGAAAAGCAAACATGCATCAGGATATTTAGCCTTGATCTCGTTGTACTGTTTCATTAAAGGTGTTTCTTTCACCACTTTCTCTTTAGCTGCCAAATTGTAATGTTTTAAATGAAAAATTAAGACAGCGAATTTATGATTTTTTAGTGGCAAATGGAAAGCTTCAAAAATTAAAATATTTTAAGATATTTTTAGGTTGTGGTATAAGAATTTTATATAGCTTTGTTTATCATTAAAAAAAGACCCTTAAAGATGAAAAAAATAATCTTATTCGCTATGTTAGCTGTAGCTGGTATTACAGCTTCTAATGCACAAACAACTAAAAAAGCAAAAGCTGCTAAAGTTGCTAAAATCGAAGGAGCTGGAATGGCTTTCGAAACTGAAACTATCGATTACGGAACTATCGCTCACAATGCTGATGGAAAACGTGAGTTCGTTTTTGTAAACAACGGAACTAAACCATTAATCATTACTAACACTCAAGGATCTTGCGGATGTACTGTTCCAACTACTCCAAAAGAACCAATCGCTCCAGGAGCTAAAGGTGTTATTGGTGTAAAATATGCTACTGATAGAGTTGGTGCTTTTACAAAAACCGTAACTGTAACTTCTAACGCAGAAGGACAACCAACAAAAATCCTTACTATTAAAGGTACTGTTTTACCAGATCCAGTAAAAAGCTAATCTGAAAAACATTTAAAATAATCAAAAAGCTTCCTTATCTTTGGAAGCTTTTTTTTATGACTACAATTCAAAAACAATGAGAAAACTCGAAAACAGCGAACTAGACCGTAAATCAATTGAAGATTTTAAGAAATCGGAGAAAACACCTTTAATATTAGTTTTAGACGATATTCGAAGTCTTCACAATATTGGTTCTGTTTTTAGAACTGCTGATGCGTTTTTGATTGAAAAAATCATTTTATGCGGAATCACTGCAACTCCTCCAAACAAAGAAATTCATAAAACGGCTCTTGGCGCAACTGAAACTGTCGCTTGGGAACATCATGAAAATGTTTTGGAAGTTATCGAAAACCTAAAGAAAGAAAATGTTCTTACAATGGCCATTGAGCAAGTTGAAAGCTCTGTTTTTCTTCAAGATTTTAAAGTAGAAAAAGATCAGAAATATGCTTTAGTTTTTGGAAATGAAGTTTATGGCGTATCTCAAGAAGCTGTTGCAATCTGTGATGGATGTATCGAAATTCCTCAGCTGGGAACCAAGCATTCGCTTAATATTTCTGTAAGCGCAGGTATTGTAGTTTGGGATTTGTTTCAGAAAATAAATTGGCCTGAATAAAAATTTATTTTTTTATTATTAATTAATTGATATTTTTAGCAAATGAAAAATATCAATTTAACAGCTATTTCTCTTTTATTTTCAGTTTTAAGTTTTAATTTTTCTCATGCAAAAGAAAATTCAAAAACTTTTAACAAAAAACACATATACTTCTCAAACCCACATAACCAAAAAGTAAAAAAACAAAAGAAAACCAATTTTGTAATTGATCCTCCCAAACTTATTGCAAAGGGAGATCAGCTTTATTGCCCACAAACATCAATTAAAATTGTAACAGACTTTACAATTAGTCATGATATTGCTGAGAATGGTACGCAAGCACTTTATATCCAGATTTCATCTGGTTATTCAAACGGTTTTGATAAATTAGAATTAATAAATCCGACTTTACATTCGAATATAATAACTAGCTGGGACGCAACTTCTGGAAAGCTAAAATTATCAGGAACAAATTCAACTTCTGAAATTCCTTATGCTGACTTTGTTTCTGCCGTAAAAGATGTTGTGTTTACGAATTCATCTGCAACGGCTAGCGGTACAAGAACTTTTTCTATCACTATCGGACAAGCAAACTATTTGCCTTCAACACAGCATTATTATGAATATGTTTTCAATTTAGGCATCACATGGACAGCAGCGAGAGATGCAGCAGCGGCTCAAACTTACTACGGACTTAGAGGATATTTAGCTACTATTTTATCTTCTGACGAAGCAAAATTAATTGGCGAACAAGCATCTGGAACCGGATGGATTGGCGGAAGTGATGCCGAAACAGAAGGCGTTTGGAAATGGGTCACTGGCCCAGAAACAGGAACTATTTTTTGGAACGGAAATGCAAATGGCTCGACTCCAAATTTTGCATTTTGGAATACAAACGAACCAAATCAGCAAGGCGATGAAGATTATGCGCACATTACTCAACCAGGTTCTGGAATAAGAGGTTCTTGGAATGACCTATCCAACACCGGAGATCTTACAGGTAATTATCAACCAAAAGGATATATCGTTGAATATGGAGGAATGCCTGGTGAAGCTCCGCTAGAAATTGCTACTAGCACTAAAATCACAATTCCTGTAGCAACTCCATCTATTAATCCAAATCCAATTTGCGACTCTGGAAGTTTTACCTTCAATGCAACTGCGACTTCTGGAGCAACAATAAGATGGTTTGATGCTGCTGTTGGCGGAAATCAATTAGCAACAGGCCCTACTTACACAACTACAACATTAAGCACAACTACAACTTATTATGTTGATGCTGGCTGCGAATCAAATCGCAAATCTGTAACTGCAACTGTAAACATAACTCCTTCAACTCCTATTGCCGAAAAAAGCACTTACACCAATTGCGGTTCTGGAAGTTTAACCATTAAAGCGACTTCAAATATTGGTTCTATCAACTGGTATTCTTCAGCAACTGGAGGAACAAGCCTTTATGTAGGATCAGCTTTTACAACTCCGACAATCTCATCAAATACAACTTATTATGCTGAAGCATCAAATAATGGATGCCTAAACCCAACCCGAACTCCAATAAATATCGAAATTTATACACCTCCAGCTGTTACTGATGAGACTTTATCTTTGTGCCAGTTTCAAATCATAACATTAGACGCAGGAATTCCTGGAATGACTTATTTATGGTCAAATAACAACGAAAATACTCAGACTATTACAGTCAATAAGGGCGGCACCTACACCGTTGCTGTTACAAGTCCGTCTCCTGAAAATTGCAGAAGCATAAAAACAATCGTTGTCGAAGAACATAAAGTTCCACAGATCGGCCGTATTGATGTTGAAGGAACCAGAGCCGTTATTTATCCTGTAAAAGCAGAAGATTATTTTGAATATTCTGTAGACGGTGTTAATTTTCAAGATTCTAACATATTTTATGATGTTCCCGGCGGACTTCAGACGGCTTATGCACGAGAAAAAAGCGGGTGCGGAGGAACTGCTAAACAATTTGTAGTACTTGTTTTTCCTGCATTTTTCACTCCAAACAATGACACTTACAACGATGTTTGGGAAGTAACTGGAATGGAAAATTATCCTCAAGCGGTAGTCACTATTTTTGACCGTTACGGAAAATTAATAGCTCAATTAAGCCGTTTCAAAATGAGCTGGGATGGCACTTTAAATCAAGTTCCACTTCCTGCTTCAGATTATTGGTATGCTTTAAAAGTAGATGATTCAATGCCTATTTTAAAAGGACATTTTACATTAAAAAGATAATTTTTTAAATTAGAGAATGTGCCAATTTGATAATTTAGATAATCCTAAACAATGTATTTAGAGAATTATCTAATTGGTACATTTTCTAATTATCACATTAACCAAGCTTCTTCTTAATTTCATTCAATATATAAAGATAATCTTCGTGTTTCTTTACAAAATCGCGATTAGAAACGTCAATTATTAAAACATTCAAATCGGTTTGAGATTTTATGTATTCCAAATAACCGTTATTGATTTTTTCTAAATATGCAGATTCAATATTCTGTTCATAAATACGTCCGCGTTTTTTAATGTTTTGCAAAAGCCTTTCCGTATTCTGATACAAATAAATATACAAATCTGGTTTTGGCATTTCTTTATAAATGATATCAAACAGATTTCTGTACAAACGATATTCATCTTCTGCTAGCGTTATTTTTGCAAAAATCAAAGATTTAAAAATATGATAATCGGCAACTATAAAATCTTTAAACAAATCAAATTGTGCCAAATCATCAGCCAATTGTTGGTAACGATCGGCTAAAAAAGACATTTCTAACGGAAACGCATATCGATTTTGATCTTTATAAAATTTTGGCAAAAACGGATTATCTGCAAATCTTTCTAAAACAGTTTTTCCGTTAAAATCTTCTGCGATTTTATGCACTAAAGTAGTTTTTCCAGCACCAATATTTCCTTCAAAAGCAACATAATTAAATTGATTTAAAGAAATTTCTTCAATCGGACTTTTCAGTTTCTGTACAATTGTACATACACTATCATCAGGCGTAACGGCAATCAATTCTGAAATTGTTTTTTGTAAAATCGGATGTTTCCAATTTAACTTTAAATCCTGCATCGGAAGTAAAACAAAATTCCTGTTTTGCATTAGCGGATGCGGAACTTGCAGTTTTTCCGTATCGATTATTTGATCATCAAAAGCAATCAAATCAACGTCAATAATTCTAGACTGATATCCTTCTTGATTCAAGCGAATTCTTCCTAGTTCCTTTTCAACTTTTAAAATTTGACTGAGAATTTTTTGTGCAGATGAATTGGTGTGCAAAAGAAGCGCACAATTATAAAAAGCATCACTCTCAAAACCCCAAGCTGGAGTTTCGTAAAGTTTTGAAACCTGAATAACAGTCCCAACATTTTGGTGTATTAAATCAATACAATTTTGAATGTTTTCTAGTCTGCTGCCTTGGTTGCTGCCTATCGATAAAACGACTTGATGCTGTAATTTCATAATTAATGCAAATTAACTAAAACTATTTTAGAATTAACCAATATATTTGTGAAACGACGTCTCAAATCCAATCCTAAATTTAGATGTCTAGTTTGTAACATTTTGCCCTTTTTCGCTACTTATTAAAAAAATATACATATGAAGTTTTTAGGAAATGTAATTGCCACAGTAATTGGTATTTTTGTTTTTATCATGCTCTTCTTTTTCGGAGTTATCTTTATCGGAGTTGTTTTTGGCGGAGACGATAGCGTTTCTGTTAAATCTGATTCGGTTATAGAATTGAATTTAAAAGAAATTAAAAACGATTACGCAGGAAAATATAAAGATCCATGGGTAACTCGTTTTTCTGAGCAAAAAGGCATTGGTTTGACTGATGTAATTAATGCTATTGAAGCGGCAAAAACAGACGACAACATCAAAGGAATTTCGATCTTAAATGATCAATCTTCTCTTGGTTTGGCGCAGTATAAAGATTTGAGAAACGCTCTTGAAAGCTTCAAAAAATCAGGAAAATATATTTGGGCTTATGCCAATACATATTCGCAAAAAGAATATTATTTAAATTCTGTTGCCAATACTATTTATTTGAATCCAGCTGGAGATTTAGATTTTAAAGGACTTTCTTCTGAAGTAATGTTTTTCAAAGATTTTCAAGATAAATCTGGAATTCATATGGAAATAATTCGACACGGAAAATACAAAAGTGCCGTTGAGCCTTTCTTAGAAAATAAAATGAGCGACGCTAATAGAGAACAGATCACTGCACTCTTAAATTCTATTTGGGCAACTGTTTCTGCAGATATTTCAAAAAGCAGAAATATTCCGTTACCTAAATTGAATGAAATCGCTAATGGTCTTTTAGCAAGAACTCCAGAAATGGCAAAACAACAGCATTTAGTTGATATTGTGGCGTACGAAGATGTTTATCACGACGCCATTAGAAGAGTTCTTAAAGTAGATAAAGACGAAGATTACAACAAAATTTCAATCTCAGATTATACTCAAAATCATATTACGACAGCTTTAGCAGACACTTCAAGCGATCAGATTGCTATTATTTACGCTCAAGGCGAAATTGGAAGCGGTGAAGGAGATGTGAATACAATTGGAGAAGGTTCTATGCGCCGTTCTTTACAAGAAGCTAGAAAAAATGACGATGTAAAAGCTATCGTTCTTAGAATTGACAGCCCAGGCGGAAGCGCTCTTACTTCTGATTTAATCTGGAGAGAAATCGAAATTACCAAAAAAGTTAAACCTGTTGTAGTTTCTATGGGGAATTACGCAGCTTCTGGCGGTTATTACATTGCTTGCAACGCTAATAAAATTTTTGCTGAAAACAATACTATTACAGGATCTATTGGAGTTTTCGGAATGTTGCCAAATTTCAGTCCATTGGCTAACAAATTAGGAATTAATTCAGAGCAGGTTAAAACTCATGAGAATTCTGCAAATTACAGTCCGTTTTTACCTGTTGATGAAAAATTCAAAGCTTTTACTTTAGAAGGAGTTGAAACAATCTACAACACTTTTGTGACTCATGTTGCAGAAGGACGTAAAATGACTTTTGCACAAGTTGATTCGATTGCACAAGGTAGAGTTTGGTCTGGAACTGAAGCTTTAAAAATTGGTTTAGTAGATAAAATCGGTGGGTTGAATGATGCCATTGCTGAAGCGGCTAAAATTGCTAAACTAAAAAAATACAGCACTCAGAATTATCCTGAATACGAAAAAACACTAAATGACCTAATTGGAAATCTTCCATTTGCAAAATCTAAAGAAGCTTTCATCAAAGAAGAAATCGGTGAAGAAAATTATCTTCTTATCGAACAGGTTAAAAAATTCCAGAAACAAAAAGGAGTGCAAGCGATATTGCCTTACGGAATCAATATTTATTAATTGAATCAAAATGAATAAAGTAATTCTTTTTTTAACGGTTTTGTTTTGGAGCTTTATAAATGCTCAAACTACAAAAGAAATCACGTTTAAGGAAACGCCAGCTATATTAAAGATCAACAACGATCAGATTTTTGGTACGCTGACAACTCCAGATCTGACTAAAAAATTTCCGGTTGCTTTAATCATCGCGGGTTCTGGTCCAACGGATAGAAACGGAAATAATCCGATGATGAAAAACAATTCATTAAAAATGTTGGCAGAAGCTTTGGCTAAACATGGAATTGCATCTTTACGATACGATAAAAGAGCTATTGGAGAAAGCAAAGCCGCAGGCGGATCTGAAAGCAGTCTCGTTTTTGAAAATTATATTCAAGATGCCAAAAGCTGGATTAATTACTTGAAACAAGACAAACGCTTTTCTAAAATAATCATCATTGGCCACAGCGAAGGTTCTCTTATTGGAATGGTTGCCAGTGCAAAAGCAGACAAATTCGTGTCTATTGCAGGTGCAGGCGAACCGGCAGATCAAATCTTAAAAACGCAGATCGGTGCAAAATCGATGAAACAGCTTAACGACCTGACCTTTCCGATTATTGATAGTTTGAAAAATGGATTCGAGGTTAAAAAAGTTGATCCAATGCTGAATTCTCTTTTTAGGCCAAGCATTCAGCCTTATTTGATTTCGTGGTTCAAATACAATCCGCAGACTGAAATCCAAAAGCTGACCATTCCCGTTTTGATACTGCAAGGAAATAATGATATTCAGATTGCTGTTAAAGATGCTGAGAATTTAAAACAAGCCAATAAAAATGCTGACTTGCAGATTATTGACAAGATGAATCATATAATGAAGATTATTGATGGAAATCCAGAGGCTAATTTAGCCAGTTACAGTAATGAAACACTTCCTATTTCGGAAGCTCTGGTTGAGAAAATAGTTTTATTTATTCAGAAATAATAAAATAAATTCAGTTAAAAATCCGTTTTGAAAGTATTTCTTAACGGATTTTTTCATTTAATATGTTTAATAAAATTCTTACAAAATTAAGAAAACTTTATCTGCAAACTCTAGTAAAAAAAACTATTTTTGCAATAGTCGATTTTTAAACCTTAAACCCTCAAATCTATTAATATATGCTAAAAAAAGTTCTAAAAATAAGTGCCATAGTTATTGTGGTGTTTGTTGCGGCATTATTTGCCATTCCGTTTTTGTTTAAAGACCAAATCAAGGCTAAAATCGTCGAAGCCATCAATGAAAGTGTTGATGCGAAAGTAAGTTTTGCAGATGCCGATTTAAGTTTATTCAAAAATTTTCCGAACGCAACGGTTGGAATCGAGAAATTGATTATCATCAACAAAGCTCCTTTTGAAGGTGATACTTTGGTTTCGGTAGGAGAATTGAATTTAAAAATGAGTGTGAAAGAACTTTTCAAAGGAAAAGAAGAGCCTTTAAGCATTCAAGGAATTAGTTCTACAAATGGATTAATTAATATTATTTTCAATAAAGATGGTGTTGGAAACTTCGATATTGCTCTAAAAGACAAGAAAGATGAAGATAAAAAAGATGAAGCAAGCAAACCACTTGCGTTGAAAATCCAAAACTATAAAATTGAGAATTTTACTTTTAGATACATCGATCAAGGTTCTAAAATTAAAATGGTAATTGACAGTTTAAACCACGAAGGAACTGGAGATTTTACCAATTCAAAATTAGATTTGACAACAAAATCTACTGCAAAAGTTTCATTGGACATGGATAAAATGAATTACATGAAAAATGTAAAACTAACTTTGGACGCAGTTTTAGGAATTGATTTAGAGAAGAGCAAATATACTTTCAAAGAAAACAAAGCTTTAATCAATCAATTGCCTTTGGAGTTTGACGGATTTATTCAAATGACTGAAAAAGCTCAGATTTACGATTTAAAATTTAAAACTCCTACTTCATCGTTTACCAATTTCTTAGGTTTAATTCCTTCGGCATACGCATCTAGTTTAGAAGGTGTTAAAACGACTGGAGATTTTACGGTAAATGGTTTTGCAAAAGGGGAACTGACAGATACAACGGTTCCTAAATTCAATATCGAAATTGCTTCAAACAATTCTTCTTTCCAATATCCTAACCTTCCAAAATCGGTTCAGAATATTGTAATTGATACCAAAATCATCAACGAAACTGGAATCTTAAACGATACTTATGTAAATCTAGATAAGTTATCTTTCAGAATTGATCAAGATGTTTTTAGCGCTAAAGCGAATATCAAAAACATAACCGTAAATCCAATTATTGACGCTGCTTTAAAAGGAACAATCAACTTGGCTAATCTTTCAAAAGCATATCCTATTAAAATGGATAAACCTTTGGCTGGTATTTTAAAAGCTGACGTTACAACAAATTTTGATATGGCTTCTGTAGAAAAAAGCGAATATCAAAACATCAAAAACGCTGGTACAATGAGTTTGTCAGGATTTAAATATACTGACGAAAACAACAAATCGATGAACATCAGCACAGCGTTGGTTGAATTTAATCCGAGCAGAATCAACTTAAAACAATTTGATGCTACAACTGGAAAAAGTGACATCAGCATTAATGGTGTTTTAGAGAATTTCTATGGTTTTATGTTTAAAAAACAAGAGCTGAAAGGAAATTTCAACATGAGCTCAAAACAATTGGCTGTTGATGATTTTATGACTTCTGGCGAGCCTGCAAAAGCAGAAACAAAAACGGAAGCAAAACCAGCTGAAGCCATGAAAATTCCAGCTTTCTTAAACTGTACTTTAAATGCTAAAGCAACGACAGTTTTATACGATAATTTAAAACTTCAAGATGTTGCTGGAACATTGATTATTAAGGACGAAAAAGCAACTCTTCAAAACTTTAAAACAAATATTTTTGGAGGATCAATTGGTCTTAACGGAGCTGTTTCTACTAAAGAAAAAGTGCCAACTTTTGACATGAACTTAGGCTTCAATCAAGTTTATATTGCACAGACTTTCACGCAATTGGAAATGATGAAAAAAATCGCTCCAATTGCAGGAATCATTAACGGAAAATTGAATTCGACTATCAAATTGAATGGTAATTTGGATGCAAAAGAATTGACTCCAGATCTTAAATCAATTTCAGGAGATTTGTTAGGGCAATTGTTATCGACTACAGTAAATGCTAAAAACTCAACAGTTTTAAATTCGCTTACTTCAAATGTTAAGTTCTTAGATTTAAACAAATTGAATCTAAACGATTTGAAAATGGCATTGACTTTTGACAATGGAAAAGTAAATGTAAAACCATTCGATATTAAATATCAAGACATTAAAGCTACAGTTGGCGGAACTCACGGTTTTGACCAAAATATGAATTACACAATTAAGCTTGATGTTCCTGCTAAATATTTAGGAACTGAAGCCAATAATTTAATTGCAAAATTATCTCCTGCTGATGCTGCAAAATTGGAGAATATCCCAATTAATGCTTTAATGACTGGTAACTTTTCAAATCCGAAAATCAGTACAGATATGAAAGCTGCTGTAAGCAATTTAACTACACAATTGGTTAATCAACAAAAAGAAAAACTGACTCAAAAAGGAACTTCAGCACTTACAGATCTGATCAACAAAAACACAAAAGCAAAAGATACAACTCAGGCTGCTAAAACTGAGAAAGAGCAAAAAACTCAAGAAGTAACTAAAAAAGCTAGTGATTTGTTGAATGGATTGTTTAAGAAGAAAAATCCATAAAGAGACACTAAGATTCTAAGATCCTGAGTTATTTAAAAGCTTAGAATCTTAGGATCTCAGAAACTTAGAAGCTTAGAAGCTTAACAAAAAAAATCCTGTTCTTTTCGAACAGGATTTTTTTTGTTTTTATATTGCTTTTGAATAACTATTTAATCTACCGTTATTCAAAATAGAATTTATCGTTTTTATGTATTCCTTTGGCGTATACAGATTCACATCTACTCCGATACTGCAATTATCATAAGGTTCATATTTTTTCAAATTTGATACAGAAAAAAGTCCAACCGTTGGTGTGTGTACTGCACTTGACAAATGCATAATTCCACTATCGGCACCAATAAACAAATCAGCATTTGCAATAACAGAACCTATTTCTCGAATATCTTTACTGTAAAATGTCGGTGCTTTAAATCCAATTTGAGACACATTTTCTACAGGCAAAATCTCAATAATATTATAATCTTTATATTCGTCGGTAAGTTGAGAATAGAACTTTTCCCACCACTCTTCTGAAAGGCATTTTGTTCCTGTTGCGTAGGTAAAAATACAAATCGTTTTTTTATCGTTATTTGTAAGTTCTCCTAATATTTTTCTTCCTTCTGCAATTTCAGAGGCAGTTAATTTAAGGTCTAAAGGAGCAATTATTTTGTTGCTGTTTGTTGGCATTCTCAGTTTTGCCAAATAATTTCGAAAATTATAAACTGGATACTTTGCAATATGTTCAAAATCACTTTTATGCTCTACCTCTTCATTTGAATCTCCAAAAAACTTGTATTTGGCATTTGAAAATTGAACTGCTAATCGGCCTGAAGATGAGTTTTGATCTACATTAATCGCTAAATCATAAGGCGTTTTCTTTAACGAAATCCAAACTTTTGAATAAGCTAGCAAACTCTTAAATGGTTTTTTAGGCAAATGAATTATTTTGCCAACAACATCGTATTTTTCAAAAATAATTGGAGCTAATGTTCCCTTAACAAATAAATCAATTTTACAATTTGGAAACATTTCAGACACTTCCTGAACAAGTGGCGTAATCAATAAAAGGTTTCCTAGCCTTCCATTTGGTCTACAGATCAGAACTCTTTTGATTTCGCTTTTATCGACCAAAATAAAATCGTCCTGCATATTTGTTTTTCCAACATTCTTAGTCAGATTCCGCATTATGCTACGTCTGTGTACATTTATTTTGCTTAAAACACTCATTTATGGAATAATTTATAAATTAAAATCTTAATTAAATTTTAGAAATAGTGGTAGACTCAAATCTACCTACTTTAATTTTCTAAAAATAAATTCTTCCAATAAGCATTTGTTACAAAATTGTAATCAAATGTATCATTATTTACACTTCTCTGTTTTTGGAATTGAGTTAAAATTACAACAAATTATCAACTAATTAACAAATTAATAGATCGACAAACAAAAAACATCGACAAATCCCTAAAAAACCTAGACATTTATTGTAACCACATAACCTTCCGAACCGCGGACATTAAAGACTGTACCGTTTTCAAACAACAAATATTGGCCTTTTATTCCAGTTAATTTTCCGCTGAAAGAAGGTGTTTTGTCTAAATTTAAACTATTCACTTTTGCAGGATAACTCAAAACAGGATATTGAAGTTCGTAAACATCATTTTTTTCAGCATAAAAATAATCTCTAACTTCTGCTGGAATCAAACTTTCAATTTTAGCTTTTTCTGCAATCAAGTCAAAAGTTTCAACAGAATTTTGCAGCATTTTTCTCCAATTGGTTTTGTCTGTATAATAATCTTTTAAAGCAACTTCTGTTATTCCTGCCAAATATCGGTTTGGAACCTCAACAATTGCAATGGCTTGAGAAGCACCTTGATCGATCCAACGGGTAGGAACTTGCGATTTACGAGTTACCCCTACTTTTATTTCGCACGCCGAAGCTAAATATACAACATGCGGCTGTAGCTGCGCTTTTGATTCATATTCTAAATCTCTGTCTGCAATTCCTAAATGCGCTGTGCTCAATTCTGGCCTCATGATCCAATCTCCAACTGCAGGGCTTGAATAAAAGCACTCGTAACAAAAACCTTGTCGGTATATTTTTTTCTTTTTACCGCAATTCAAACATTGACAGCCTACAAAATTGATTTCAATTTCTTTATCTACTAATTGATTAACATTTAGGAAACTATCTTCGAAGACCAAATAATATTGAATTGGACTTCCAAGTTCTGTTTGCATTTTTGTCAGTACGCCTTGATATTGCATTCGTATTTTTATTTATAATTTGCTGATTTAGATCTATCAAAAGTTTTAAAAATTTTTGTGTTAAAATTCGACTTAATAGGTAGAATCTTTACCTTAAATCGAATTGTTTTTTACAAAAATATATTATTTTTGATATGAAGACAAAGTTACTATTTGTCTCTCGAAATTCAAATTTTAAGTTTTTTGTTTTGTGCAGATTGTGAGATTTAAAACCTAAAATCAATTAACCAAAAACCAGATTCATGCCTTTATCAATTATCAATTCGTTTGCATCTTGGGTCCTAAAACAAAGGATTCATCAAATAGAACTTTTTTTAAAATATCCTAATGAAGTTCAGGAAGAATTATTGCACAACTTATTGACGGCATCTGAAAATACGGTTATTGGAAAAAAATATGAATTTTCGAGCATTAATTCCTATCAGACTTTTGCTGAAAGAGTTCCAATTGCCACTTACGAAGAATTGCAACCTCTAATCGAACGCACCCGTTTGGGCGAACAAAATGTGTTTTGGGAAACACCAATTAAGTGGTTTGCCAAATCGAGCGGCACTACAAATGCAAAAAGTAAATTTATTCCGGTAAGTAACGAAGCTTTGGAAGATTGCCATTATAAAGGAAGTAAAGATCTTTTATGCCTTTATTTGAATAATAATGAAGATTCTGAATTGTTCTTAGGAAAAAGCCTTCGCTTAGGCGGAAGCTCTCAGATTTATGAAAACAACAATACTTTCTTCGGAGATTTATCAGCAATTTTGATTGAAAATATGCCAATTTGGGCAGAATTCAGCAGTACGCCAAGCAGTAAAACTTCGTTGATGAGCGAATGGGAAAGCAAAATCGCAGCGATTATCAACGAAACCAAAAATGAGAACGTAACCAGTTTTGCTGGAGTTCCGTCTTGGATGTTGGTTTTGATGAATAAGGTTTTGGAAAATACAGGCAAACAAAACTTATTGGAACTTTGGCCTAATTTGGAAGTTTACTTTCACGGCGGCGTGAGTTTTTCTCCATATAAAGACCAATACAAAAACATTCTTCCAAGTAAAGATTTTAGATACTACGAAATTTATAATGCCTCTGAAGGTTTCTTTGCCATTCAGGATTTAAATAATTCTAATGATTTATTATTAATGCTGGATTACGGAATTTTCTATGAATTTATTCCGATGGAAACTTTTGGAACTCCAAACCAAAAAGCAATTCGTTTGGCAGATGTCGAATTGAATAAAAACTACGCAATTGTTATTACTACCAATTCTGGCTTGTGGCGTTATTTGATTGGCGATACAGTTCGTTTTACCTCTTTAAATCCGTATCGAATTAGAGTTACGGGAAGAACCAAACATCATATTAATGTTTTTGGTGAAGAATTGATGGTTGAAAACACTGATCAAGCAATTGCAAAAGCATGCCAGGTTACACAAACTGAAGTTATCGATTATACCGTTGCTCCTATTTTTATGCAAGACAAAGAAAAAGGCGCTCACGAATGGATGATTGAGTTTAAGAAACATCCTGCTGATGTTGGCCTTTTCCAAAAAGTTCTAGACGAAACGTTGCAGACTTTAAACTCTGACTACGAAGCAAAACGTTACAACAATATGACTTTAAATCCTTTGGTGATTAATGTTGCTCGCGAGAATCTTTTTTATGATTGGTTGAAAGAAAGAGACAAATTAGGCGGTCAGCATAAGATTCCTAGATTATCGAATCAGAGAGATTATTTGGAGCAGTTAAAGGAAATGTGTTAATTTATATCTTAGTCATTTGATAAGGAAAGTTTTATCTAATAGAGAAATTGATCTTAGAATTTTAATTAGTCTTCTTTTAATTCTTATTTTCAGTTGCTGTTCTCATTCAAACTTTGGAAGTGATCAGGCTGAATTCGAGTTAAAGGATGCTCTTGAAAATCCAAGTAAGGACAATTTTGTTGATAACAAAAAATTACTCATTAACGACAGCCAAACTGCTATCAAAATTGCAGAACCTATTCTTTTTGAGATTTATGGTGAGGATAAAATCAAACATCAAAAGCCTTACGAAGTAAATCTAGTTAATAATCATTATGTTATTAACGGAACGTTAATGGTGGGAGAACAAGGCGGAACATTTTTAATTATAATTGACGCAAGGAATGCTAAAGTTTTAAAAATTACTCATTACAAATAATTACTATAAAATGAAGGATACGAAATTCAGCGATATGACAACTGAAGAACTGATTAAGAATCAGAAAACATTAAAAACTGTGAATACTATTTTTTGTGTTGTGCTTTTTATGTTATTCGTTCTTAACTTATTTATTGTTTTTATGAAAGGTTTTAGCGCAATGAATATTATTCCGATTGCTTTATTGCCTATTCTTTACTTAAATCTGAAAAATTTAAAAGAGATTAAACGAGAATTGGAATCTCGTGAATAGAACGTTAATTCCACTAAACCCGCATGAGGGATAGAAGTGGAAATCCTTTTGTGCCGGGGTTCGGCACAAAAGATTGTAACGGATAGCCCGACCCGGAGGGACATGCCCATATAAAAAACCTCAGCTCTTTTTGAAGAACTGAGGTTTTGTTTTTTTTATTTTGATTGTTGACTACTCGCGGAGATTTGCTTCGCCTATTCGCTATCGCTCGGGTCTCCTTCGTCGAAATGACAAAAATTGAGTTGAGCCCTTTGACTTCGCTCAGGGTGACAAAGCAAATTACATCATATCGATATATCTGTCGTGGTATCCTAATAAATATAAAACACCGTCTAAACCTAAACTTGAGATTGAGGTTGAAGCGCTTTCTTTTACTTTTGGTTTGGCGTGGAAAGCGATTCCTAGACCTGCTAAGTTTAGCATTGGCAAATCGTTTGCTCCGTCTCCAACTGCGATAGTTTGGTTGATGTGAATTCCTTCTTTTTCGGCAATTGCTTTTAAGAATTCTGCTTTTTTCTGACCGTCGACAATATCACCTAAATATTTACCTGTCAATTTACCATCTTTTATTTCTAATTGATTGGCGTGAACGTAATCTATTCCTAATTCTTTTTGAAGATATTCTCCGAAATAAGTAAATCCTCCTGAAAGAATTGCAGTTTTGTAACCGTAGTATTTTAAGGCTTTCATCAAACGATGTGCTCCTTGTGTAATTGGCAAATTGATGGCAACGTTTTGTAAAACTTCTTCGCTAAGACCTTCTAAAAGCGCCATACGTTTTTTGAAACTTTCGTTGAAGTCGATTTCACCATTCATAGCCGATTCTGTAATGGCGCGAACTTGATCTCCTACTCCATTTAACTCTGCTAATTCGTCGATTACTTCGGTTTGGATTAAAGTCGAATCCATATCGAAGCAAACCAGACGGCGGTTTCTTCTATAAATATTATCTTCTTGGAAAGAAATATCGACATTTAGCGCTCTAGAAACTTCCATAAAACTGGCAGTCATGATAATCTTGTTTACAATTTCGCCCGTTACAGACAATTGAATACAAGAACGCGGATATTCTTCTTTCTCAACGATTGAAGTTCTTCCCGTCAAGCGGATAATAGAATCGATATTCAGGTTTTGATCTGACATGATTTTGGTAACTGCTGCCAATTGAGAAGCCGCCAATTTTTCACCCAAAATATTGATGATGTAGCGTTGTTTAGATTGTGATTTTACCCACGTTTCGTAATCTTCGATAGAAATCGGAATAAATTTTACTTTGATTTCTAATTCGTAAGCTTTGAAAAGAAGATCTTTTAAAACTGGCGCTGATGAAGAACCAGCAGCAATTTCGAACAAAATTCCTAAAGAAAGTGTGTCATGAATATCGGCTTGACCGATATCTAATATATTAGCATCGTATGCTCCTAAAACAGCTGTTAAACCTGCTGTAACTCCAATTTTATCGTGTCCAGAAACTTTTAATAAAATTATCTCTTTATCTTCTGCTGCCATTTTTCTTTCTTATTTTGAAGCGACAAAAATCGGCAATCTCTCGTTGATAAAAAAGAATAATCCTTGTTTTTTTGAAACGAAAAAGCACATTTTCATGTGCTTTTTCAAGTAATTTAACATTTCTGTTTTATTATTAAAATAACGTAACTTTTTGGTTATGGGTTTGGTATATTTTTATCAAAACTCACCATCCAGTTTACACCAAACTTATCTTTGAACATTCCGAAATAAGATCCCCAGAAAGTATTGTCCATTGGCATTTCAACTTTTCCTCCAGCTGAAAGTCCGTTGAAAATCCTATCTGCTTCCTCAGTACTTTCTGTATTGATAGAAATCGAGAAATTATCTCCAAAACCTACATCTCCGTATCTAGGATGACTGTCACTTCCCATTAAAATGGTATTCCCAATTGGAAGCGAAACGTGCATAATGCGATTTAATGCTTCTTCAGAAAGCACCTCTCCTTCTTCTGCTGGAGCGTCTTTATATTTTCCGATATAAGGAAAATCTCCTCCAAAAACTGATTTATAAAACAGGAACGCTTCTTCGCAAGTTCCGTTAAACATTAAATATGGATTTATTGCTGCCATTTTTTAAATTATTAATTGTTAATTATAAATTGTCAATTCAAAATCTAGTTTTTATTCTTGCTTCTTTCTTTTATCTCTAATTCTCAGACAACTCTTTAATCGCATCCAATCCTTTTGGAAAAGCTTCTTTGAAAAAGTCTATGTGTTTTTCGATTACGTCAACTTCTACATGAAGATTAACCACATCTCCTTTTTGATCTAAACGATACGTTTCCATTGCTCCAACCCATTTTTGTGTTTCTTCATTTGGCGGAACTTCTTTAAAATCTTTTAGTTCTCCCATATGCTTAAACGCCATATATTCGTTTGGAATTTTACTTTCAATGATGCTATTCATTCCTTCTCCTCCTGACCCTAAAAAATAAATTTTATCGCCTTCGTTCCAACTTGTTTGCACGTAACTTTCTCCACAAAAAGAGCTTGTCCACTTTCTGTAAGTTTCGTCGTCCCATAAGACCTTCCAAATCTTTTCTTTGGAAGCCTTTACATCGATATCAAAAATTAATTTTTCCATATTAATCCGGTAATTTACTAAAGTCCATAAATAAAACATTCCAACGATGACCATCCAAATCGGCAAAACCACAGCCATACATCCATCCTTGGCTTTCTGCAGGAGGAGCAAAAACAGTTCCGCCAGCTTCTTTAACTTTTTCAGCCAGTTCATCAACTTCTTCTCTGCTTTCTGCATCGATCGAAATCAAGACTT
Organism: Flavobacterium sp. HJSW_4; assembly: GCF_042436695.1. Lineage (NCBI taxonomy): Bacteria > Pseudomonadati > Bacteroidota > Flavobacteriia > Flavobacteriales > Flavobacteriaceae > Flavobacterium > Flavobacterium sp. HJSW_4. The sequence goes on along the minus strand of NZ_JBHNPP010000015.1, from coordinate 71,634 downwards.
CTGAACTCGATTTAGTATCAGTAAGACTATTTTGAGAGAAACTAGAAAAAAGCATTTCTTCAAAAAGCATCACTACAAAATGTCCTTCACCTACAATCATACACGTCGAACTTGGTGTGTCATGCTGTTCATTAAACGAAAAACCTATTTTCCAGAAAAAATCTTTCGCTTTTGCTACGTCCTTTACAGGAAGATTCAACCATATTTGTTTTGTCATTTTTTGTTTTTTTTTGTTGGGTTAGATATTTTTTTTCTTCTTTTTAAACCATATAAGTAACGTAAGTAAATTAAGTGTAACCTTTAAACCTTTGCCTCTTTGAGTCTTTGAACCTAAAAACTAGTTCGTCTCAACATAATTTTTAAAATTATCCAAAATTGCCTGCCAGCCAGCACGCTGCATTTCTTCTGGATTTTGAGTTTCGGGATCAAAACTTTCTACGATTTCTACACCGTCTGGAATTTCTGTAAAAGTAATTTCGACTTTTCTTCCGTCTCCCATAATATAAGAAAGCGCTTCATTTGGTTTTACTAACGTAAATTCGCCTTCAAAGTCAAAACTCATGCTTCCGTCTTTAGCAGCCATAGTCGATTTAAATTTCCCTCCTTCTCTTAAATCCGCTTCAGCGTAAGGCGTATGCCAATCTGGAGAAGCAAAACTCCATTTTGTAATGTGTTCTGGCGTGTTCCAAAATTTCCAAACTTTCTCTGCAGATGCTTTTACTGTATTTTTTATTGTGATCATTATATCTTTTTAAAATTAGTTATTACATATTACTTGGAATCTGACTTTCATCCATAAAGAAAACTTCCCAATGATGTCCGTCTAAATCTAGAAACGTTCTTTGGTACATCCAACCATAATCTTTCGCTTCTTGATAATCTGTTCCTCCAACTTTTACCGCTTTCTCAATTATTTCGTCTACTTTCTCACGCGATTCCATAGAAAGAGAAATCAGCACTTCGCTTGTTGTTGTAGAATCACAAATTTGTTTTTTGGTAAAAGTTTGATAAAACTCTTCAACCAAAAGCATCACAAAAATGTCGTCACTAATTACGATACAAGCTCCTTGTTCATTAGTAAACTTTGGATTCGTAGAAAACCCAAGTTCATTAAAAAATTTGACCGCACGATTTAAATCTTTTACCGCAAGATTTAAGAATATCTTTGTTTTCATGTTTATAAATTTACAAATTAATCAAAGCAAATGTAAAATTTTAAGATTAGTTTAAAATGACAATAAAAGTCAAACTTAGGGGCATTTAAGACAATTTGCTTATTTTTGTATCAATTGAGATTCCAAAAAAACCACAAATATCATGAGCAAGAAATTAGGATTAATCGTGCCTCACGACTACAAATTATTGAGTATTGCGGCAATTTTAGAAGTATTTGAAACGACCAATAAATTGAGTTCAGGAACAGAAAAACCATTCGAAATCATGATTTTTCAATCCAAAGAACAATCGGATCAGGGAAATATTTTTGGTTATACTTCAAACGAAATTGAGACTTCTGATATTGTATTAGATCTCATTTTAATTCCCGCTTTTACAACTGATAATATGGGCGAGATGATTAAGAAGAATAAAAATTTTATTCCGTGGTTAAAAAAACAGCATCAAGCTGGTGCTGAGCTAGCTAGTTTTTGCACTGGGGCATTTCTATTTGCAGCCTCTGGTTTATTAAACGAAAAATTAGCCACAACACATGTTGATGCTTGCAGTGCTTTTACAAAAGCTTTTCCGATGGTGAAATTAAAACCAGAAGAAACCTTAACTGCCGACGGAAGTTTGTATACAAGCGGAGGATCAACCTCAACTTTTCATTTATTGATTCTTTTGGTTCAGAAATTCTGTGGCAACGAAATGGCTGTCAAAATCGCAAAAATATTTTCTATCGATTTAAACCGATACAAACAAAGCTATTTTAGTACTTTCAGACCCAATCATTTACACAATGACACTTTGGTTGCCATGTTACAACAAAAAATTGAAAGTCAGTATCATACGATTGAAAAACTGGAAGAAATTACGAAGGACATTCCAACAAGTGCCAGAAACATGACACGTCGTTTTAAACAAGTGACTGGAATTCCGCCAATCGAATATCTGCAAAATATTAGAGTCGAAAGTTCGAAGAAATACTTAGAACAAACTCAACTTTCAATTTCGGAAATTATCGAAAAAACAGGCTATAATGATCCGAAAGCTTTTAGAAAAGTATTCTATAAAATGGTCGGAATGAAGCCAATTGAATATCGAGAGAAATTTAGAGTTCAGTAATTTTTAGAAGCAGAACATTAGTTTTCAAAAGAACTCTTGTCCTGCTCTACACTATATCTTTTGCTCTGAACCCCAGAGCAAAAGGATGTCGTTTCGATCAGGGCTAAAAAAGAACTATTGTTTTCATAACAACAATAGTTCAGGACTTAATAATCCACCTCAAAAACTTTTATTCTATTGCTTGTCCAGCACTCACTTCAATATATTGAACTTCATTCTCCTCTGTTCTCACCAAAATGATTTTGTATTCGTATAAATATGTACATAATCTGTAAACATTAAACTGATTAGTAGATTTATTATATAGTGAAGAGGATCTAATAAAATTTTTAAGATCGAGAATATTATTATCTAGTCTTAAATTTTTATGTGTTTTTACTTCTTCTAAAAAAAACGATCCTTCATTTTCTTTTTCTCTCAAAAAATATTGTCCCGGAAAATGCTCACTTTTATAAATATAACTTGTATCTAATTTAAAGAAAAGAGCATCTTTTACATGATTTTCTACGACATTCCAATCTTTATCACGTCTTGGATAATAAGAAGCATATTCTAAATTCTTAGCTTCTATAAATTCATTTCCTCTAACAAGAAAAATGAAATATTTATCTGTTAAGAATCTTTTTACTTTACTGCTTTCAACTATTCTATTATATTTTCCGTCAAAGTAAAAGTTTCTATTCTCCAAATATTCTTTTATAGACAACACTTTTTTAGGCTGTAAATTTTTAACTGGCGCGCTATGTGAGTTAATATATACATATCCATTGGTTTTGGTATGACTCATCTGTTCGTTCGTTTCTTTAATCCAATTTAAATAGTCGGAAGTCCCATTATCAGACAAAATAGTGTAATATTTATCGAAACTGAAAAATAGAGTATCCTTTTTTATTTGTGCTTTTTGGCTAAAAGGCAAAAAACAAGCAAAACAAAAAAATAGTATGTATTGCAATTTAGCTGTCATTTTTTTTAATGAAATTTCAAAATTTAATTACGATTTTAAATTGCAAATTAAGAATAGATATTCATAAAAAAAACCTGCTCAAAAAAATGAACAGGTTTTTAGAAAATATATTTTTAATCATTAAGAAGCAATTTCCATACGCTTCAATAAGTTTTTACTTAACGTATGCTCTGCATATTCTTTATCGATTGTCAAAGTTATATCGTCTGAAGTAGGCAGTTCGTACATTGCATCTGTCAAGATTGCCTCGCATAAAGAACGCAATCCACGAGCACCAAGTTTATACTCTAAAGCTTTATCTACAATAAAATCTAAAGCTTCGTCTGTAATCGTAAACTCAACATCATCCATTGCGAATAATTTCTGATATTGTTTGATCAATGCATTCTTTGGTTGCGTCAAAATTGCACGAAGCGTCGCTTTGTCCAAAGGATCCATATGCGTTAAAACTGGCAAACGACCAATTATTTCAGGAATCAAACCAAAATCTTTGATATCTTTTGGAATAATATATTGCAACAAATTGTCTTTGTCAATATTATCTACATTTTTAGAAGTTGAGTAACCAACTGCCTGACGGTTTAAACGTTTTGAAATAATACGCTCTACACCATCAAAAGCTCCACCAGCAATAAACAAGATGTTTTGAGTATTAACCTCAACAAATTTTTGATCCGGGTGTTTACGTCCTCCTTTTGGCGGTACGTTTACAACTGTTCCTTCCAATAATTTCAATAAAGCTTGCTGAACACCTTCTCCAGAAACGTCACGAGTTATTGACGGATTATCGCTTTTACGAGCAATTTTATCAATTTCGTCAATAAATACGATTCCTCTTTCTGCTTTTGCTACGTCATAATCTGCAGCTTGAAGCAAACGCGTCAAAATACTTTCAACGTCTTCTCCAACATAACCAGCTTCAGTTAAAACCGTTGCATCAACAATTGCCAACGGAACGTCTAACATTTTAGCAATCGTTTTTGCTACTAATGTTTTTCCTGTTCCGGTTTGACCAACCATGATGATGTTACTTTTTTCAATCTCAACTTCGTCGTCTAATTGCTGTTGCATTAAACGTTTGTAGTGATTGTAAACCGCAACTGACATTACTTTTTTAGTCTGATCTTGACCAATAACATATTGATCTAAGAAAGCTCTGATTTCTTTTGGTTTCTTTAAAATTAAGTCCCCAACTAATTTTGCGCTTCCGCTAGATTTTAATTCTTCTAAAACAATTCCGTGTGCTTGTTCAATACATTTATCACAAATGTGCGCATTGATACCAGCAATTAATAAATTAGTTTCTGGCTTTTTTCTTCCACAAAACGAACATTCTAATACTACTTTTGCCATTCTATTTATGTTACTAAGCTGCAAAGATACTAAGTTTCTAAGCTTTTTGACCTAAAACTTAAAAACTTAGCTCTTTACAGCTTAATATTTTTTTGTTTAAAGTTTAAAGTTTCAGGTTTCATGTTAATCAAACTAACTTGAAACCTGAAACCTGAAACAAAATTTAACTTTAAGAATTATCCTCTTCTTAATACTTCATCAATCATTCCGTACTCTTTTGCTTCATCAGCTTTCATCCAGTAATCACGCTCACTGTCTTTGTGAACTCTTTCGAAAGTCTGACCTGAGTGGTGAGAAATAATATTGTATAATTCATCTTTTAATTTCAACATCTCGCGTAAGTTGATTTCCATATCTGTTGCAACACCTTGCGCTCCTCCAGATGGCTGGTGAATCATTACTCTTGAATGAGGCAATGCAGAACGTTTTCCTGCTGCTCCTGCACATAATAAAACTGCTCCCATAGAAGCCGCCATTCCTGTACAGATTGTTGCTACATCTGGTTTGATGTATTGCATAGTATCATAAATTCCTAAACCTGCATACACACTTCCTCCTGGAGAGTTTAAGTAAATTTGAATATCTTTTGAAGCATCAGCACTTTCTAAGAATAATAACTGAGCTTGAACGATATTAGCGATTTGATCGTCAATACCAGTTCCTAAAAAGATGATTCTGTCCATCATTAATCTTGAGAAAACGTCTAATTGAGAAATATTCAATTGGCGCTCTTCGATAATATATGGAGTCATGTTTGTTGGAGTCATTGCTGCTACGATTTTATCGTAATACATTGCGTTTACTCCTTGGTGCTTTGTAGCAAATTTTTTGAATTCTTTACCGTAGTTCATATTTTTAGTTTAAAGTTGAAAAGTCTAAAGTCAGAAATTGACTTAAACGGATAAAACAAAGTTCATACCTTTTTATAAAGGATGCCAATTTGTCTGAAAAAGTTTCTTTTGTTTCAGGTTTAAAGTTTCAAGTTAACTAAAGAGAACTTAAAACCTGAAACCTTAAACTTGAAACAAAAAAAGAACGTCAATAGAAGAAAAACTTCCATTGACGTTCAAATATAATTATTTTTATCTTTCAGTTTCTGTAATAAAATCTTAATTTTTAAAAAAGTATATTTCTTAACTTTCGACCTTATAACTTTCTACTTTCAGTCTAAAATTTATTCTCCGTAAGATGCAGCGATAAATTCTTCGTAAGTAACCTCTTTAGTTGTTGGGTTAGCTTTTTCTTTGAAGATATCTAACATTTTAGATCCTACAACTTGCTCAGAAAGTCTTTTCACTTCGTCTTGGTTAGATAAAACTCTAGCCACGATTCCTTGAACTTCTTCTTCAGTTGGGTTTGTTTGACCAAATTGAGCCATTTGCTGTCTGATAGCGTTTGATGTAAACTCTTTCAAGTCTTCAAATGTAACTTGGATATTACTTTGAGCTAAAGCTTTTCCTTCGATTAATTGGAAACGTAAACCTTTTTCAGATCTTGCGTATTCTACTTCAGCTTCTTCTGGAGTTAATTTTTTCTCTCCAACAGTTTGCAACCATTTTTTCAAGAATTCAGCTGGTAAATCGAATTTTGTATTTTCGATTAAGAAATCCTGAACATCTAATAATAATTTTTGCTCAGATTGCTGTGCGAATTGTGCTTCAGCATCTTCTTTAATTTTAGCTTTTAAATCTTCTAGAGAAGCTACATTTCCTTCACCAAAAAGTTTGTCGAATAATTCTTGGTTTAATTCAGCTGGCTCAGAACCGTTGATTGCTTCGATTGTGAAGTTTACTTCAACATCTAAACCGTGAACACCTTCGTGACCAACTTTTAAGTAATCCATTAATTGGTGATCGTCATCAAATAAACCTTTTGTGCTTACTGTAACAACATCTCCAACTTTTTTACCTACGAATTGTTTTCCAGCTTTTTTGCTGAAAGCGCTAACTGCAATTGTAGTAGTATTGTTGATTCCGTTTTCTTCGCTTGAGAAAGTTCCAGTTAAATCTGAATCAGCGTCAGCTTTATCTTGAGGAATTGCTTTTCCAAATTGTTTTTGGATACGCTCTACTTGTCCGTCGATTAATTTATCATCAGCAGTAACGATATATTTTACGATATCATTTTTAGCTTCTAAATTAATTTCGAAGTTTGGCACTAAACCAATTTCGTATTCAAAAGTTAACTCTTCAGCATCCCAGTTAAAATCTTCGTTTACTTTAGCAAGAGGAGTTCCTAAAAGATTTAATCTTTCAGATTGAATATAACGCTCTAAAGCCAAATCAACTACTTTTTTGATCTCTTCTTGCTTAATAGCTTTTCCGTATTGTTTTTCAACAAGATCTTTAGGCACTGCCCCTTTTCTAAATCCTTTTACTTGCGCTAAAGGCATTTTTTCGTTAATTCTTTTTGCTACTTGACCTTTATAATCCATATGAACAACGTTCATAACGATCGTCTCGTTTACAGCGTCTATTGCTACTCTTTTAATATCCATCTTCTTCTTTAATTTACATAATAAAATTGGGTTGCAAAATTATAAAATTTTTGCAACCCAACCAACTTTTTAATCTATTGTATTTGAAGCAGTTTTAATCTGCTCCATTGTTTTATTTGTCGTCTCCTAGTATTTTATAAGTAAGAGATTGAAGTATAGACAAAATAACGCTGAATATTAATGCCGTTAAGAAGCTATCTACTACAAAACCTCCAACGATTTTTGTACACAACAGAATGATTACAGCGTTTATCACTAATAAAAACAAACCAAGCGTAACAAATGTTACGGGCAGAGTTAGTAACACCAAAATTGGTTTAATAAAGACATTCAGCAATCCTAAAACTACTGCAACAATTACAGCCGTACCAAAACTAGCAACGTGAACCCCAGTTAAAATGTTAGACAATAATAAAACTAAGGCAGCCGTAACAAGAAGTCTAAGTAATAATTTCATAGTTTTTAAGGTTTAAATTTTAATTAAAAGTAATAAAATTTTCATCAAAACTGTTTTATTCTTTTAAAAACATCGCAGTCAATTCAAAAAACATTTGAGGGTTTTCTGCGTGAAGCCAGTGGCCTGCATTTGGAATTGTTTCTAATTTTAAATTTGGAAAATGCTGACGAATTGCGTCCAGATCTTCGTCTTGAATGTAGCCAGAATTTCCTCCACGAATAAACAATGTTGGATTATCAAAAACTAAACCTTCTGGCAAAGGTTTTCCAATTGCATCTAGGTTATTATTAAAAGCATTCAAATAAAATCTAAAAGCCAATTGTCCAGGTTCTTTCCAATATAGATTTTTTAGCAAAAACTGACGCGTTCCAAAATCTGAAACATATTGAGATAAAATTGATTCTACATCATTTCTGCTTGGTTTCACCGAAAAGTCAACGGCATTTAATCCTGCCAAAATATCTTGATGATGTTGTTTATAAAATCTCGGCCCGATATCTGCCACAATTAATTTGTCTACAATTTCTGGGTACGTTGTTGCAAAAAGCATAGCTACTTTCCCCCCCATCGAATGTCCAAGAAGATCAATTCGAGTTAGATTATTTGCCTGACAGTATTCGTACACATCTTGAACCATAGCTTCATAACTCCACTCATCTGAATGAAAACTGCGCCCGTGGTTTCTTAAATCTAAAATATGAACTTGAAATCCTGCTTCTACATATTGTCCTGCGAGTGTTTTCCAGTTATCAGACATTCCGAGAAATCCGTGCATGATGACAAATGGTTTTCCTTCGCCTTCTATTTTTGAGTATAACATTTATTTACTTTTAAAAAATTCTGATTACAAATGTAGTTAACTTATCCATTTTAACCTGTAAGTGTATGAGTTCTAAAGTAAATCTTTTTAAATTTTATTTAATAAAGAAAAATTTACAGTTTTTACGGAAAGCCGTAAAATTATGTAGAAAACATTCGGTATTTTCGCCAAAATTTCAACCTTAATTTTTTAATACAACCAAATCATGATTAAAAAAATTATTTTAATGTCATTAGTTGTTTCACAACTAGCTATTTCTTGTTCTAGTGACAATGACGATCCAACAACAGAACCAGAAAAAGAATTAACTCTTGAAGAGCAAATTGCAAACTTGGCAAAACAGCCATATTCAAAATTGACTCCTGCTGAACAAAAAATTAAATTAGAAGCAGAAGCTAATGACATGTTAGTTCAATTAGACAAATCTAAATCTTCTAGCGCTATTGAAGCAATAGAAAACTTAAACCGTCTTCTTGATGTAAGCAGCATTGATATTTTTAACGGAAAAAATGACAATGAAGTTGAAGATATTTTAAACGTATCTGGTGTTTACGGTGTTTACACTTGGGATAACGCTGGAAAAAAATGGGCTAAAACTGCTTCTACAACTGAATTGAAATTTGTTTTCCCTGCAAAAGAATCTCAAACTACAAATAACGCTGTTTTCTCTTCTAAAAGCACTTCTTCTGACATTAAAGTAAAATATAATGATACTTATACTTGGTCAGAAAACGGATCTGTAGAAATAAACGATTATTTTTTCCTTCCTAACACTTCAGACGCAACTTTAACTATTGACAGTAAAGAAGCAGCTGTATTTACTCAAACTGCAAAATATGCTAACGGAAAAGAAGTGCCTACTGAATTCTCATACAAAATGAGTTTAAATGATGGATACACTTGGGAAATGAGCGGTACAAAAGCAACTGGAAACACTTCAAAAGCTTCACTTACTTACAATGGAAAAAATTTAATTTCATTTAATGCTGGTAGCTCTACTGAAGTTGACAAATTAATTGATAACGATGAACTTGTTCAATACAGAGGAAAAGCTAATGGTTTATTCCAATTAATGGACAATTTTGTAATTGTTGCTGATACGGATCTTGCTGAATTAGCAAAAGGTGAAACCGCTGCAGAAGCTAGCGCTCCATATCCTGATCGTAGAGCAAAAACGTTTTATACAGATTTAAACATTTACAACAAAAAAACTGTTGAAGCAAGTGTTGCTAATTCTAATAAAAATGCAAAATTAATTTTAGTTTCTAAAAAAGATGGAACTAAAATTGCTGATATCGTATATCATGCAGAAGCTGGATATAGCTTTTACTCAGAAGAATATGAATATTGGGTTGCTGATGCTACAGACACTAAATACGGTGGAAAATGGGTATTTGACTTTAATGGTGGGGTTCCTAAAGGTACAGCTGTAAAAATTCAAGAGTATGACAGCGTACTTTATTTAAAATTCAGTGACAACACTGAAGTTGAAATGAGCGCTTATTTCTCTGAAGGTTTTGATAAATTTGAAGCTAAATTTGAGGACTTTATTGCAGCTTTCAATAAATAATACTTTTAAAGTACCATAAATTTAAAAGCCGATTTGAATAATTCAAATCGGCTTTTCTTTTTTAGGTGGAGTTCTAACAGTTATAGTGCTTTGCCCATAGCCTGCCCAAATTCCTATTCCTCCATTTATATTTGATTTTAAACTGATGTTTGCCGGATAAATTGGATTCTGACTATTTACAATTTCATTTTGCCAACTGTTCCAGAAGTCTAAAGATTCTTTGGTTTGAGTTCTTAATTTTACATGTATTAAATCTCCATCAGCAAAATAAGGTGTGAATTTAGTTTTAGGAAAAAGTAAGACTCCTCTATTAATTTGAAGTGAAACAGAAGACTCCTTAAAGTTTTTATCATCCAAATTACCATAAAAAGCAGGCACAAAAATAGGCTCTTCCTTGTCAAGTCTTGTCGCGAGCTGGTAATAGTTTTTCTGGCTCGGTGGATCATCAAATTTCACAAAAACATAGCCTGTTGTATCAGAAGGATTTGTTTTTATATACTCTGCGCTTTTTAACGTTACAGTTTCTGGAACTCTCGTTACCGCTGTAACAACACGATTTAAATATTCTATTTTTAACGAATATTCTTTTCCAGCTTGCCCTTTTATTGTAGAACCAAAATAGACAAATGGCGGAATGCGGTTTTTATCGTTTTTGACCCTTAAAACTTCTGAAGTTTCTCCATCAGAAATTGTAATTTTTGCAGACCTGATTACGCGATTCAAGACATTTGTCGAATCAATTACATCTGTAACCGGAATACTGCTTGACAAAAGAACATTTGCAAAATCGCCTTCTTCAATCCAGCCTTCCACAACAATTTTAGATTCTAAGCTTTTCTCACTGCTAAAATTATCATTTGAACAGCTTACTAAAACTAAACCCAATAGAAAGAGTAAATGCTTTTTCATGTTTTAAAATTTAAATCTCCAGCTAACTGAAGGTAATATTCTGTATAATATTTTTTCTTCCTGCTTCACCACTACTTTGTCTTTATTTTCACTTACTTGAACGTCTAAAACTACGTAAACAGGATTTCCAATATTAAAAGTGTTATAAATTGAAAAGTTTAATGCGCTTTCTTTTTTAGCCGTTTTTATAAAATAATAATTAGCCGAAATATCTGTTCGAATATAATTCGGCATTTGCGCATTATTATATCCTGAATATTCTTTAACCGGATTATTATTGATGAAATACCATGAAGTAGGCATTGTAAATCGATTTCCAGAACTGAATACTTGAGTAAGTCCGAAGTTCCATTTTGAATTCAAATCATACATTCCGACCAAGGAGAGATTATGACGTCTATCGTATTTCGCAAAATAGGTCTTACCATTATTCAATTCGTCAAAATTTCGATCAGACCAACTTAACGTGTAACTCAACCAACCAGTAAATCTTCCGTTGCTTTTTTTAACCATCGTTTCAAATCCGTAAGCCTTTCCTTCTCCAACATACAAATCGTTCTTGAAAGTTGTAACTTCATTAAATTGCGTAACACCATAAGGATATTCGAGTAAATCTTTCATCAAACGATAAAATCCTCCCAATGAAGACGACCAATTTTTTGATAAATTTTGATTTGAACCGATAGAAAATTCATTTGAAGATTGTGGTTTTATTCCATCAGAACTTGCAATCCAAAAATCTGTCGGAATTCCCACACTCGAGGTAGTGATCAAACTTAAATATTGATACTGTTTGTTATAAGAAGCATAAAAAGAATACTTCTCCGTTGGCAGATAATTCAAAACAACGCGCGGCTGAAAATGCAAATAAGAATCTGCTCCAGATGTATAATAATTAATTCTAAGCCCTAAATCTGCAAATAGTTTTTCAGATAATTTAGGTTTTAATGTAGTAAAAACAGCAGCTTCATTAGCATTAATGATTTTTGGAGACTCATTATCGATTGTTGCAAAATTGTCAACATTTACTCTTTGTGGCTGTAAATTATGATAAACATATTGAAGACCAGATTCTACAGGAATGTTTTTTATTGCATATTTCACCGAATTTGAAAATCCGAAATCTTTCACATAGGAAGAAACTGCAAATTGAATTGTAGCCTGTTCCATATTTAAATCATTAGAATATTGGCTAAAATAAACCGCATTTGACATGCTGACATTCGGCGAAATTGCGGTGTTCAAAGAGGGAGATATGGTAAAATTACTCCATTTCAAACTCGTTCTAAGTGCCAGATTATCATCTTTTATTTTTAATTCATCGCCACTTGCAAATGCTTCAACAACAAACAAATTCTTTTTTGACAATTGAGAGAGAAAAGTAAAATTGGCATCAGAAAAACCATATTTCATATTTTTAACATCGTTGTTCTTTCCTGATTTTAATAGCGGCCCAACAATTTCATCGATATAGGTTTTTCTTCCAGAAATATAAAATGCATTTTTATCATTTAACGGAACAGCAAGACTTAATTGAGAAGCCAAAATACCTACATTTCCTTGAATTTCAAATTCTGAAGGCATTTTTCTATTTGAATTCAGCAAAGTTGTAGAGCTTAATCTTCCTCCATATTTTGCATTCGAACTTGATTTATCAAACTCCACATCTTTTATATGATCTGCATTGTAAAAAGGAAAAATTCCTAGCAAATGAGACATTCCATAAATGGGAGTTCCGTTATACAAGATTGCATTATGACCGGGATCTCCTCCTCTCACATAAAAATAGCCATTTGCGTCACCCGAATTTTGAACGCCGGGAGTTAACTGCAAAATTTTCAGAATATCCGTTGTCCCCATAACACTTGGAACAGCCGATAATTCTTTAACATTAAAAGAAAGTTTTCCGTTAGAAAGATTTGTTATTGCACTTTTTTTATTGTTAGCAATCACAACTTCTTTTAAATGCGCTATGTCTTTTTCTAAAATAATTGAAATGAAAGTGTCTTTCTTTACTTCAAATTGAATGTTTTGTGGAATATATCCTGTTTGATCGATTTTAATTTTTACTTGCCCTAAAGGAATAGTTGCCGAGAAATTGCCAAAAGAATCGGCTGTGGAAAAAACTTGAGAATCGCTTGCTGCAAAAACTAAAGTTGCACCAACTAAATTTTCATTTTCAGAAGATTTTATATTACCCGAAATAGTGGCCTTTGATTGCGCAAATACACCAGAAAAACAGATAAAACAGAAGAAGAAGGTAAATATTTTCAACACTTAATTTTAATAAGAAAAGTGCGAAAATAAACAATTATAACCCAATTATATAGGTTATAATTGTTTTTAAGCTGAATATTATTTCAATTTATTTAAATACATATTAACAGTATTATCCAAACCTAGATAAAGTGCCTCTGAAATTAAAGCGTGGCCTATAGAGACTTCTAATAAACTTGGGATATTCTCTTTGAAAAATTTGATATTATCTAAACTCAAATCATGTCCCGCATTGATTCCTAAACCTAATTCGTTTGCCAATATTGCCGCTTTTGTATAAGGATCAATTCCTCTTTCGTTTCCTAAACTATATTGGTGCGCAAAAGATTCTGTGTATAATTCGATTCTATCTGTTCCTGTTTTTTTAGCGCCTTCGATCATCTCTAAAATCGGATCTACGAAGATCGAAGTTCTAATTCCATTTTTTTGAAATTCCTGAATTACTTCAGTCAGATATTCTTGATTTTTGATGGTATCCCAACCTGCAGACGAAGTTATTGCTCCAATTGCATCTGGAACCAAAGTAACCTGATCTGGTTTACATTCTAAAACCAAATCAATAAAATTATGCTGCGGATTTCCTTCAATATTATATTCTGTTGTAACAACTGCTTTCAAATCGCGCGCATCCTGATAACGAATATGACGCTCATCTGGACGTGGGTGAATTGTAATTCCTTGTCCGCCAAATCGCTGAATATCTGTTGCTACTTTTAATAAATCTGGAACATTTCCGCCTCGAGCATTTCGAAGCGTCGCTATTTTATTGATATTTACACTTAATTTTGTCATATAAATAGATATTAATTCTAGTAATCTTATATTTGTTACGACAAAAATACAAAGTAAAACAGAGCGGTTTTCGGTATTTTTTGATTATTTTGCATCAAATATCCGCAATTGATTTATGACAGAAATTACAAACTATATCACAAACGATTTCAGAGCGATTGACAGTCAGGAAACGATTGCTTCGATTCAGGACTTTTTTATCGATGTAAATTTTTCTCATTTTCCGATTTTAGAAGATGGTATTTTTATCGGAAGCATCTCTTCAGATGATGTTGAAACGTTTGATATTGATAAAAAAGCGATTGATTACAAATATACTTTAGAACGTTTTTTTGCCAGAAAATCGATGATTTGGCTTGATGTTTTAGAAGTTTTTGCAAAAAATCATACTAACATCCTCCCTATTCTTGACGAAAACAATAATTACATAGGTTACTATGAAATGGAAGATATCATGAAATTTTTTCAGGAAACTCCATTCTTAAAAGAACCTGGTGCTATTATTATTGTACAAAAAGGCCTTTTAGATTATTCTATGAGTGAGGTAACTCAGATTGTAGAAAGCAATAATGGCAAAGTTTTAGGCTGTTTTGTTTCTGAAGCTGACACAGAAAATGTTCAAATTACTGTAAAAATTGGCTTAGGAGCAATCAATGAAATTATTCAGACTTATAGAAGATATGGGTACGAAATTATTTCAGAACATCAGGAAGACAACTATATCAATAGCTTAAAAGAGCGATCAGATTATTTAGACAAGTATCTTAACATATAAATTTATGAATGTGCCAATGAGAAAATTAGTTCATTAGATAATTTTCGCATTTCACAATTATCTAATTGACACATTGACAAATTCTCTAATTTAACAAAGAATGAAAATAGCCATTTACGGACAATACTATCAGAATAGCACTGAACCTATTATAAAAGACATTTTCAAATTTTTCAATACCAATAACGTTGAAATGGTAATTGAAGAAAATTTCCTGAATATGCTTTATGAAAAACAGCTTGTAAAAAAAGAATATAAAACTTTTTCGCCAAATACTGCTTTAGATAATAGCTTCGAAATGCTGATTAGTATTGGAGGTGACGGAACGATTTTAAGAGCCGCTGCTTTTGTTCGTAATTCAGGCGTTCCTTTATTAGGTATAAATGCTGGACGATTAGGATTTCTTGCTAAAGTTCAGAAAGAAAATATCGAAAGTTTACTAGAATATGTTATTGATCAAAACTACACGACTTCTGAAAGAACTTTATTAGGAATTACATGCGAACCTTATAATGAAGCTTTCAAAGAACTTAATTTCGCAATGAACGAAGTTACAGTGAGTAGAAAAGATACAACCTCGATGATTACCGTTGAAACTTATTTGAACAACGAATATTTGAATTCGTATTGGGCCGACGGATTAATTATTTCTACGCCAACTGGTTCTACAGGATATTCTTTAAGCTGCGGCGGACCAATTTTAACGCCAGATGTCAAAAGTTTAGTAATTACGCCTATTGCCCCACACAATTTAACTGCCAGACCACTTGTCATTCCAGACGATACAGAAATCACACTACGCGTAACTGGAAGAGAAGACCAATATTTGGTTTCTCTAGATTCGCGAATTTCTTCTGTAAAAAATGAATCTATTTTAAAGATTAAAAAAACAGATTACAAAATTAAAATGGTTGAAATACCAGGCGAGACTTTCTTAAAGACCTTAAGAAATAAACTGCTTTGGGGAGAAGATAAAAGAAATTAAACTCTTTTCTGATTCTTCACTATACGATAATACCACATTTTCTCGTTCTGCATGTAGTGAATCATCATTAAATGGCTCAAAATCATAATGTAAATTGAAAAAAAAGCACATTTAACTAAAGGAACTTTGATTCGTATCGATAATTATTATATTTGCACGCAATTTTGAATTAAATGAAGAAAATTTTTAATTTATTGTTATGTTTTTTCCCCTTTATCACACTTAATGCTCAGATCAATGAGATTGGTGTTTTTCTTGGCGGAAGCAACTTTGTAGGCGATGTTGGAAAAACAACTTATATCGCTCCAGAAAAACTAGCTTTTGGTGTTCTTTATAAATGGAACAGAAGTCCGAGACATGCATGGCGCTTCTCATACACACAATCAAATATTAGTGGAAACGACTTCAAATCAGATGAAACTGGAAGAAATCAAAGAGGCTATCGTTTTGACAATGACATAAAAGAGCTTTCTGCTGGTTTAGAATTCAATTTTTTTGATTTTAATCTTCACGATTATCACACCAAAATAACGCCTTATGTTTTTACTGGTTTAAATTACTTTTTCTTCAATAATTTATACCGATATACTACAAGCCCAAATACCGTATACGAGCTAAAAAACCGAAGCTCAATGTCTATACCTATTACATTAGGTATAAAATCGAATATATCGCCACGTTTTGTTTTAGCTGCTGAAGTTGGTGCACGCTATACTTTTACAGACAATATTGACGGAAGCAATCCGAATACAAGCAATCCAAATATCATGAAATTTGGAAATTTAAATAATAATGACTGGTATATTTTTTCTGGTATGACTTTAACGTATACCTTTGGAAAAAAACCATGCTATTGCGCATACTAAAAATGAATTTGATAGAATCAATAGATCACACAAACTTACCTAAACACCTGGCCATTATTATGGACGGTAACGGACGATGGGCAAAACAACAAGGTTTTTTGCGCGCGTTTGGCCATGAAAATGGAACAAAATCTGTAAAAGAAATAATCAAAACCTCTGCTAAACTTGGAATTGAGTATTTAACTTTATATGCTTTTTCTACAGAAAACTGGAATCGCCCAAAACTTGAGGTCCAGGCGTTAATGAAAATATTGATCAATTCATTAAAAAAAGAACTAGTTACTCTTCAAGAAAACAATATACGCCTTAATGCTATTGGAAATCTTGACAAATTGCCAAAAACAGCCCAAAAAGAACTTTTGGATGTTATGGAAAAAACTAAAAACAATACTCGCTTAACTCTTACTCTCGCTTTAAGCTACGGCTCTAGGGAAGAATTGGTAAATGCTGTAAAGTCAATTAGTGATAAAGTTAAAAATAATATAATTTCAATAGACACTATTGACGATTCAATTATAAATGAGCATCTTTACACGCAAAATTTACCTGACGTAGATTTATTAATACGAACAAGTGGAGAACATAGAATAAGTAATTTTTTGCTATGGCAGATAGCCTATGCAGAATTGTATTTTACTAATGTCTTGTGGCCAGACTTTAAAGACCAAGATTTATATGAGGCTATTATTAGTTATCAAAAAAGAGAACGTAGATTTGGAAAAACCAGTGAACAAATTAAATAATTTTTTAGTGTTGCAAAAAAAAATACAAATAGTCTTTACCCTATTACTTTTGGGTAGTTTTTCACAAATTAAAGCACAAGAAAGAGTTCCTTTTGATCAAGGGAAAAAATATATTCTAGCTAAAGTCTCTGTTGTTGGTAAAATTAGCTTCAATGAGCAGACTGTTGTAACCTTTTCAGGTCTTCAAAAAGGTCAGGAAATCACTGTTCCTGGAGAAGAAATTAGTAGCGCTATTAAAAAATTAGGTAAACTTGGTCTATTTGACGAAATCGCTTTTTACGTTAATAAGGTAGAAAATGATAGTATCTATTTAGATTTAGATATCGTTGAACTTCCTAAATTAAATGAAGTTAAATTCGTTGGTATCAAGAAAAGTAAAGTCGAAGGATTAATTAAGGATAACAACTTGACAAAGAACAAAATTGTCAACGAAAACTTAATTACAACCACTAAAAATTACATCGAAAACAAATACAAAAAAGAAGGTTTTTATAACACAAAAGTTACAATTACCAATACTCCTGACACTATTAACGGGCACCAAGTTAACATGCTTGTGAGGGTCGACAAAGGAGATAAAGTAAAAATTAGCAGCATTGATTTCACTGGAAATAAACAACTTACAGATAATCAATTGCGCGCCGCAATGAAAGACACGAAACAGAAAAATTTCATTCGTGTATTTAAAGCTTCTAAATTTATTCCAGAAAAATACAAAACTGACTTAGAAAAAGTAATCGCTGCTTACAAAGAAAAAGGATATCGCGATGCTCGTATTATATACGATTCTGTACAATACATCAAGAAAAAGAATACTCTTGCTATTAAAATTAATGTAGAAGAAGGGAATAAATACTATTTCGGTAATATTAAATTCTTAGGAAATACTGTTTATTCAGACCAACTTTTAAATCGTTATTTAGGAATCAAAAAAGGGGAAACTTATAACGGAGTTTTACTAGAAAAAAGAATTGCTGATAAGACAAAACCAGATGCAGAAGACATCACGAATTTATACCAAAACAATGGTTATTTGTTCTCAAACATTAATGCTGTAGAGGTAAGAACGGTTAATGACACTATCGATTTTGAGATTAGAGTTACTGAAGGTCCTATCGCTTATTTCAACAAAATTACTGTTGTTGGAAATGACAAAACAAACGACCACGTTATCTACCGTGAGTTAAGAACAAAACCAGGTGAAAAATATAGTAAAGAGCAATTAGTTAGAACCATTCGTGAGATTGGACAATTAGGTTTCTTCGATCCTGAGGCAATTGATCCTAAATTTAAAAACGTAGATGCTGGAGCGGGAACTGTTGATATCGAGTACAATGTAGTAGAAAAAGGATCTAGCCAAGTTGAACTTCAAGGAGGTTATGGCGGTGGAGGTTTCATTGGTACATTGGGACTTTCGTTCAACAACTTTTCGGCACGAAAAATCTTTGACAGAGAAGCTTACAAGCCTTTACCAATGGGAGACGGACAAAAAGTTGCACTTCGTTTACAAGGAAGTACTTATTTCCAAACCTATAGTTTATCTTTCTCAGAGCCATGGTTTGGAGGAAAAAAACCGGTACAATTTAGTTCATCTATTTCATACAGTAAGCAATTTCTTAACAATTACATCACTAGAACCGTTGATAAAAGCAAAAGTTTTAATATTTTTACAATCCAAGTTGGGTTAGCGAAAAGATTAACCGTGCCAGATGATTACTTCGTATTATCACAATCTGTAAGTTATCAGCACTATGACTTGAATAATTATAATACAGGTTTGTTTACTTTTGGTAATGGTGCATCAAGAAACTTAGCTTATACTATCGGAATTTCAAGAAGTAATAAAGGGGTAAACCCGATATTCCCTACTTATGGTTCTGAATTTAGTATTAGTGCAAAAGTTACACCTCCATACTCTTTATTTAATGGTATTGATTATGGCGATTTGCAAAATCAAAAAGAATACAAAACACAATATACAGGAACATCAGGAAGTGGTATAGACGGAAAACCGCTTAACAACGGTGACTATGTTAAAACAGAAACTGTAAATGGATCAACTGGTTACGTAAGTGTTGGATCTGACTATGCAAGTGCAGATACAGATGTAGCAAAAGTCGATCAGAAAAAATACAACTGGTTAGAGTACTATAAAGTTAAATTTAAAGGAGACTGGTATACTAAGGTTTATGGAAAATTAGTATTAAGAACACTTACTGAATTTGGTTTCTTAGGAGCTTACAACCAAGAAAGAGGAGTAATTCCGTTTGAGCGTTTTTACTTAGGAGGAGATGGTATGGCGCAATACTCAATGGATGGTAGAGAAACTATCCAGTTAAGAGGTTATCCAAACAACTCTTTAACTCCAGTAAATACTGCAGGTGAAGCAATTGGAGCAACTATTTACAACAAATTCTCAATGGAATTGCGTTACCCAATTACATTAAAAGCATCTGCCTCTATTTTTGCATTAACGTTCTTAGAAGCAGGTTCATCTTACCCAACGTTCAAAGATTATAACCCATTCGATTTAAATCGTTCTGCTGGTGCTGGTTTACGTGTATTCATGCCTGCATTCGGATTATTGGGTATCGACTTTGGTTACGGGTTTGACGCTCTTCCAGGACAAACAAAAGCTAATGGTTGGGAAACACACTTTATCATTGGACAACAATTTTAGTGAAATAACGTTTGGTTAAAAATCATCAAATAAAGTTATGTTATGAGAAAACAATTTTTATTTATATTTTTAGCCTTGATTGTAGCAAATACAAGTCAGGCACAAGGAAAGACGACTCGAATTGGCTACATCGACATGGAATATATTTTAGAAAATGTTTCCGATTATAAAGAAGCCAAATCACAATTAGAGCAGAAAGCTCAAAAGTGGAAACAGGAAGTTGAGGCTAAAAAATTAAATATTAATAATTTAAAAGAAAGTTTAAAAGCAGAAAAAGCTTTACTTACAAAAGAATTAATAGAAGAAAGAGAAACTGAAATTAAGTTTCTTGAACAAGAAATGATGGATTACCAACAGAAACAATTTGGTTCTGACGGAAATCTAATGAGACAAAAAGCAGCTTTAGCAAAGCCTATACAAGATCAGGTTTTTACTGCTGTGCAAGATATAGCAGAAGCAAAAAATTATGATTTTGTTTTTGATAAATCATCAGATCTTACAATGCTTTTTAGCAATAAAAGATTTGATATCAGCGATCAGGTTTTAAGGATTTTAAACCGTACTGAAAAACGTGAGCAGCTGACCAAAAAACAATTGAAAGAGCAAGAAGCTAAGGAAAATATTGAAAATGCAATTGATGAAAATCCAGCGATGGCTGATCGCCAGAAAGCACTTGATGAAAAAAGAGCTGCTAGAGAAAAGTTAATTCAGGACAGAAAATTAGAGCAAGAAGCTAAAAGAAAAGAATACGAAGACAGAAGAAAAGCTTTACAAGAAGAAAGAGACGCCAAAAAAAATGGCACGGTTTCTGGAACAGCAACATCAACAGCCGTTCCCGCTGCAACAACAGCGAGCCCTGCTGCAAATGGCTCTACAGCTAAAACCACATCGCCAGTCGCAGGAGAAACACCTGCTGCTGAACAGTCAGGAATGACAAAAGCAGAAGAAAGACAATTACTTTACGAACAACGTAAAAAAGAATTGGAGGAAAGAAGAAAGAAAATTTTAGAAGAAAGAGAAGCGGCTAAAAAAGCAAAGGAAGCCGAAACACAAAAAACAAATACGACCAATAATTAATTAATATTTTAAAAATGATGAAACAAATCAAAACTTTACTAATTGCTGCAATTCTTATTTTAGGAGCAAGTAACACAATGAACGCGCAAGCGAAGGTAGCTCATGTAGACGTAAGCGAGATCATGGGGAAAATGCCTGCTATGCTAGATGCTCAAAATCAACTGCAAAAATTAAGTGGTACATATGATGCTGAATACAAAAAAATGGTTGATGAATATCAAGTAAAAATCAAAAAGTACGAAGCTGAAGCTGCAACTGTAACTGATGCTGTAAACGGTGAGCGTTCTAAAGAAGTTCAAGATATGCAAAAGAGAATTGTTGACTACAGAGACAATGCTCAAAAAGAATTACAACAAAAAGAAACTGATATCGTAAAACCTTTAATGGAAAAAGTTAGAGCTTCTATCCAAAAAGTTGGAAAAGCTAAAGGATTCCAATACATTTTAGATGGTTCTACTTTATTATTAGCTGATGGTCCAAACATCACTGCTGATGTTAAAAAAGATTTAGGATTCTAAGAAATTAAAATCTCTTTAATTAAACTGCTCAATTTGTATAATTTGAGCAGTTTTTTTTTACAAAAAATTAAAAGCAATCTTCGAAATTATTTCAAGATTTGACTTAACTTAGAATAACGAATTATATTTAAAAAATAGTAAATTTGCTTTATGACAAACAATAATCCTATAGGCGTTTTTGATTCTGGTATTGGTGGAACTTCCATTTGGAGCGCCATTCATGATCTTCTTCCAAATGAAAAAACTATTTATCTGGCTGACAGCAAAAATGCGCCTTATGGCCAAAAAAGCAAAGAAGAGATTGTTGCATTAAGTAAAAAAAATGTAGAATTTTTACTGGAAAATAATTGTAAACTAATCGTTGTTGCTTGCAATACTGCTACAACAAATGCGATATTTGAACTTCGTGCAGATTATGATATTCCGTTTGTTGGAATTGAGCCTGCTATTAAACCTGCAGCAAATAATTCTCAAACACAAGTAATCGGAATTCTAGCGACAAAAGGAACTCTTAACAGTGAATTGTTTAATAAGACTGCTGAAATGTTCCAGAATACCAAAATCATTGAACAGGTTGGCCACGGACTTGTACAACTTATTGAAGACGGTAATTTGTACTCACCAGAAATGACACAATTATTAGAATCGTATCTTCAACCTATGATCGAAGCTAATATTGATTATTTGGTTTTAGGATGTAGCCACTATCCTTATCTTATTCCTCAAATAAAAAAAATTCTCCCAGATCATATTAAAATAATAGATTCAGGAGAAGCTGTTGCGCGTCAGACAAAAAATCTGCTTCGCGATAAAGTTGGTTTTTCTGAAAATACGGATCATGATCCTATATTCTACGTTAACTCAAACCCAAAAGTTTTAGAGTCAATTTTAGAGTATAAATATCCGGTAATCAAAAAAGACTTTTAGATTATTATTCAAACTTTCGCTTGACGAACCAAATTCCGTCCAACGATAAATTGAGTGATATTTTATGGTAATTTTCTTTTATCAAATCATTTGCAATTCTGCCTTTCTGTCCGTAAGAATATGAAATATTGAGTGATGAAAATGTATTTTCAATTGGCAGATTTAATCCGATAGAAATAGACGCATTATTGACACGCTGTTTATCGACTTCCAGATAACCATTATCAAAATTTACGCCTGCCGCATACCCCACTCTATCCCAATATTTTCTAACATTCTTTTTTGTACTATAGGTAAGACCAAGTGCAAAACGATCCTGATTTACAAATTCGCCGTAAAGATCAGACTGTTTGGTGTTGCTCCAGAAACTTTTCTCGTAATCTAGAGTTACATTTAAATTATTTTTAAATCGTTTACTGGCTCCAAAACCAATTTCTAGAGGCATATAGTAATCGTCTGTAGCTGTAGCTTTGTCCGTTTCTATAGAAGACACAACTTCATCTGCAATACTATTTACCGACTGTACTTTGGAAGCGTTTATTCTTGCAGGAACTTTAACTGTCGTTCCGATTGTAAAGGTTGAATCTATTTTGAATTGAGACCCTAATGTTGCACGCACTCCCCTATAATCTGTTTGTTTGTGTATTGTTGTAACTGCATTCGAAATTAAAAAAGCGCGATCATCAACTGTATTACCAAAAAGTACTGATCCGGTTGCTCCTATTGTCAGTTTTTTTCCAAATCTGTAACCGTATGAAAAGTCTAAATTATTTAAACCTCCCGATCCTTGCGCCGTTACATAATAATATTCTTGACTATCGGCAATTTGAAGTTTTAAATTTGAGATTTTGAAAACGGAACTAGAATATGGACGAAGCGCCAAACTAAAACCAGAATTTTTAGAAACTGGAAAAGCAAAAGCTAAGTGAGAAAATTGAAAATTATTTCGCTTTTCTGAGCGATTACTGCTCTGATAAGTTGTAGCAATAGCTTTTCCTCCAATATCAAAAAGAAAATGATTCTGATACATAAATCCTAAAGATGCTGGATTTAAATTATTGATAAAAGTATCTGAAGGCAACGCAATTCCAGAACCGCCAATTGATGGCAAATAACCAAAATCTGACTCATACAAACTTCCAACGCCATAAAGCGAATATGGTGAACTAGAGATGCTTTGAGAGAAGGAAGTCAGCGACATTAAAAGGAAGCAACTCCATAAAACAATTTTATTTTTCATTTAGTAAGAGATGTAATAAATTTTCAGCTGAATTTTATTGTCGGCGTGTTTCTGGTTGCCCAAAACAATTCTATTAACAGATTTAGAAATTCCAGGTAATGTTAGAATGAGAGATGATCTTGAATCGGCTGCCTTAAGCATTTCTTTTTGAAGAAAAGTCCCAACAGGAATTGTGTAACCGACATTTTCATTAAACTCATCGCTTTTTTTATTCAATATTCCGTAAACAGTAGTTCCCGCAGAATTTACTAAAGTTCCGCTTATTCGATTTAAATTATCTCCAATGTAAACCGCCAAAGAATCTGCCAACGGATATTTCTCTGAATAAGAATTATTGACAGGCTTTAAAACCAATTCTGCATTTACAATAGCTCCGTTAGTAGAGATATTTTTAAACTGTTTGATATTCGGAAAATCAACTCTGCAAGCCACCCCAGTTCCTGACTGAATAAAACCTTGATTATTGGTTAGAGTACTGGACAAATAGCTACTTGAGACGGGGAGATTCTGGAGGAGTGTTCCTGTTTTATCCAAAGAAATAGAATTGAATTGTTTGGTTTGATCTCCAATTGTAAAATCGAGAATATACGATACCTCATCCTGATCGGCCATATATTTTGAATAGTACAATCTTACTTTACTGCTTCCTGCACTAAATCCGATTACATTAGAAGAATTGGATGTTTCTGGAACCAAAACAAGTCCTTTTAAATATTCTGTAAAACTATCAAAATCTGTAACTTCTCTTTTTTTAATTTTCTGAAAAAGAGCTTCTCCAAATTCTTTATCCATTTTAATATTGATAGAGTCCTTTTGATTTGGTCTTGGTACAAAAGAAACCTTTCCCAAGCTTTCAGAACTATAACTTAAGGTAGAATTGTTGTAGAAATTACTGTCGTCTGTATTAGGCTTAACCTTTTGAAGCAAACGATGGATGTCAAATGTTTGCACCTTTGTCGTATCTCCATAATAATATTTATCGTATTTAAGAATCATCGAGATAGAATCGAAAACATAATTTACAGATTCGGTATCAGAGCCTGTACTATTTAATGCATAACTACTCCCTGAAAGCTGAAAATAACTATCTGATTTTATTTTTCCGAAAATAGGATCATCATAATTCCCGATTAAGATTCGACTTTTATTTGAAGTTACCAATGAGTCAAAATTGATCGTTGACATTTCTACAGTCACCGTATCAATCATGATCACTTTATTGCTTAAAGCCAGATAATCTGACCCAACAGTAAATTCTCCAGTGTCTGTATCTGTACCGCATGAAAATAAGGTAAGTACAAAAAGCAGTAGCAATATAAACTTGTGCATAATTTAATTTTTGAGCAAATATAAATTGCGCACTTTGGCGACACACTATAACATATACTACCACGCCTTTTTAGGCTACAAATTGCACAAAACGATCTATAATCTGAATTCTGTTCTCAAATTTTAATTCGACCTTAAAAACAGCGATTTTGTCTATCAAAACACCCCATATATATATCTTCTTTTTTTTAAGGGCATCATCCATCTAATTTTGAGCCAATAAAATAAATAATGAAAGTAAGGTTTTTAATTTGTTCTCTTTTTTTGATTTCATTTTTAGGTTTAAGAGCTCAGGAAAATTTTAGTGCTGCTGTAAATTTTAAAACTGTGCCAACAGATAAAATAAATTTTAGCGAAACAGACATTGCTCTTTTTTATCAGAAGAAACTGGGAACAAAAAGCAAAATAGCGAACACGTTAGAATATTCTAATTTGAAGGTGAATTACGATTTCAATCCCTATAATTTTTATGCGGATCAGGAAAAATTCAACCAAGTTCAAAACAAGTTTGAATATTCATCTGAAATAACAGAAAAAACAAAATGGCAACTTTCTATTGTTCCGACAGCAAATTTCCAGAGCAAATTGGATATTTCTGATGTGACAGTTCTAGGAAGTTTGTCTATTAACCAACAGTTGAGTTCGAAATTAAATGTAATTCTTGGAGCCAGCAGAACAACAATTTTTGGAACGCCAAAGGTTACGCCGATTATTGCTTTTGATTATAAAATGAATGAAAAAACAGATTTTAAAATTGGTTTTCCAGATTCGAAAATTTCTTATTCAAATAATGAAAGAAACAAATTCAGTCTAACGAATAGTTTTAATGGAAACTTTTATCATTTAGACCAAACAACTCATACAGACAATACTGCCGAAAAAGCAGTTTTATCGCAAATGACATCAGCTCTAGAGTATGAAAGAAATGTCTCGGGCAATTGGTTTTTAAATTTTAAAGCAGGTTACGATTTCAATAAAAAATACAATTTACTAGATGGCAGTGACCATAAAATATACGACTACAATAGCGGAAATGGTTACGTTTTAGGAATAGGGATCAAATACAAACAATAAATATTAAATACACTATGATTAATCTAAAAAAAGGAATTTTATTCACAGCGCTTTTTTCAAGCCTCTTTTTGATAAGCTGCAGCAATGATAATGATGATGATGATTTGATGGGAAACTGGATTAAAAAATCGGCTTTTGATGGCCCTGCAAGATCTAGTGCAACAAGTTTCGTTATCGGAGATTTTGCTTATGTAGTTGGCGGTTATACTGGAGATGTATATTTAAAAGATTTATGGGTTTACAACTCAAACGGAGATTACTGGGAACAAAAAGCAGATTTTGGAGGAATTGGAAGAAGTTCTGCTTCTAGTTTTGCATTAAACGAAAAAGGTTATGTTGGTCTTGGCTATGACGGAACAAACAAACTGAAAGATTTTTATCAGTACGATCCTTCTGCAAATAGTTGGACGCAAAAAACAGACTTTGCAGGAACTGCGCGCTATGCAGCTGTAGGTTTTCAGGTTGGCGGTAAAGCTTATTTTGGAACAGGTTACGACGGAAACTATTTAAAAGATTTTTATCAATACGATGACCAAGCAAATACTTGGACTTTGGTAAATGGTTTCAGCGGAAACAAAAGACGTAATGCGACTGTTTTTACAATTGCTGACAAAGCGTATTTAGTAACTGGTGTTAACAATGGCGTTTACCAAGAAGATTTCTGGGAATTTGATCCTGCAACAGATGTGTGGACAAGAAAAAGAGACATCGACAAAGATACAGATGATGATTACAGCTACAACGACGATTACGCAATTGTACGTTCTAACGCATCAAGCTTCGCCATGAATGGTTTAGGATATGTTGTTGGAGGTGAAAACATAAAAACAGTTTGGGAATACAATCCGACTACTGATTTATGGACAGAAAGAACCCCAATGGAAGGAGCGACAAGAACTGATGCTGTTGGTTTTGCCATCAATAACCGCGGATTCTATATGTTAGGACGAATTGGCTCTACTTATTTTGATGATGCTTGGGAATTTAGCCCATTAGACGAACAAAGCGACGATGATAATTAATAATAAACAATGCTTCTGGAGTAACATCCAGAAGTATTTGATAGTTTTTGTAATTCTTCTTTTAGCATCCTGTGCAAAAAAAGAAACGTTAACAACAGCTTCTTTTAAAACAAATTCTGGTTGGGGCTACACAATTGCCTACAAAGAAAAAGTTTTAATTAAACAGTCAATTATTCCCGTAATAAGCGATACTAAAAGTTTTGAAACAAAAGACGATGCTTTGAAGGTTGCAGATCTCGTTAAGCAAAAACTCAAACAAAACTTATCTCCAACGGTAACCAAAAATGAATTAATTTTATTAAAAATAAAATTGTAAATGCAGATAGATACCATTAAAAATACCGGCTATAACAAAATACTTTTCCATTGTGCAATATGGGTTTTCTTTATTTTGACTTCACTAATTCAGTTTTACGAAAGTCCGTTTAAGATGAATAATGACTTTTATGCGCAATGGCTAACAGGAATTGTTTTGTTCTATCTTAACTATTTTTATTTGGTACCCAATTATTTACTGCAAAAAAAATACTGGCTTTACTTTACGTTTGCCCTTCTTCTGATTGCAGTATTTATGATTATTAGATTGCATTATTTTATTCCAGAATTTAGACATTTAAGACCTGAGAACATAATGCCGCCAAGAATGGCTCCTCATGATGTTCATTTTTTTCCTAGAAACGAAAAAATGTATCAGAGAGTCGAAATGAGACAGCCTCTTTTCTTTAAAATTGGCCCATCGTTTTTCTATATTTTGGTTATTACGATCTCTGCAATTATTAGAACACTAACTGAATTTTACAATAATCAGCAAAATAAACTGATTGCCGAAACACATAGAACAAATACCGAATTAATCTACTTGCGCAAACAAACCAATCCGCATTTTTTATTTAATTCTTTAAACAGTATTTATTCTTTGGCACACAAAAAATCTGATTTGGTCCCTGATGCCATCGTGACTTTATCTGAACTTATGCGCTATATGCTGTATGAGACAGATAACAAAACGGTGGCTTTAGAAAAAGAAGTCAATTATATTCAGAATTATATCGAATTGCAAAAACTTCGATTGAACAATATTGAAGACATTGTAATTAATGTTCATGGCGATACCAAAAACAAGTTTATCGAGCCTTTATTATTGATTTCTTTTGTTGAAAATGCCTTTAAATATGGAACTGATTACAAAGGCGCGGCTCACGTAAAAATTAAGGTTCTAATTACAGATCACAATCTTGATTTCTGGATTGAAAACACGATTGAGAATTATGTAAAAGATCCTGAAAACTCCGGAATTGGATTGGTGAACATTCAAAGCCGTCTTGATCTTTTATATCCTAACGCACACGAACTAACCATTACTCAGGATAATGAATATTACCGAGTTCATTTGAATTTAAAGTTAGACGAAATTAAAACCGCAATACATTAAACAAACTGATTATGGACAGAAAAAAATTTCTCCGAAATGGTATTTTGGGCATTGCATCATTGGCAACAGCTTCAAAATTTTTAGAATCTTGTTCTAAAAGCGACAATGATGATACCGATACTAGCAATTCTGGAGACGGAAGCTGCACGGTTTCTCCTTCAGAAACAAAAGGCCCGTTTCCTATCAAAACGCCAAGTCAGCTGGTTTTAGAAAACATCAAATCTGACCGTGTTGGAATTGCGTTATTGATTAATTTAAAAATTGAAAACAAAAACAACAATTGCGAACCTCTTTCGGGAGCTTTGGTCGATGTTTGGCATTGCGACAAAGACGGAAATTATTCGGAATATGGCGGCACGCAAATGCAGCAGACAGATTATACTTCTGTTCATTTCTTAAGAGGAAGACAAACTTCAAATACTAGCGGAGAAGTTTCTTTTATCTCTATTTATCCTGGCTGGTATCAAGGAAGAGCACCGCACGTACATGTAGAAGTTTTGTCAAGTACAGGAAGTTCTTTATTGGTAACGCAGATTGCTTTTCCAGAAACGATTTCGAGTGAAGTATATTCAAGCACTAATTATGCCGCACACGGACAAGCGGATACGGCAAACACAAAAGACAATGTTTTTGCTGATAGTTTAGCCGATGAAATGGCAACAATAACAGGTAATTTGACAGATGGTTTTACACTTACAAAAACCATAACTGTAAACGCATAACTTTTTTTGATTAGGTGGAACCAGTATTTTAAGAAAATTTTAAAACTTAATTTACTGGTTTAAAATTACTTTTGAATGCCAAAACAATTATAAATTTAATTCTGAAGAAATGAAATGTGTAATTATTGATGACGAACCTTTAGCAGTAGACTTATTACAGGATTTTGTCAAAAAAGTAGATACTCTTGATCTGGTGAGCACCTTCAACAATGCTATTGATGCTGTTTCATTCATCAATCAGAATAATGTTGATTTGGTTTTTCTGGATATTCAGATGCCTCATTTTTCTGGAATTGATTTTTTAAATACAATAGAAAAAAAGC
This sequence comes from Flavobacterium sp. HJSW_4, assembly GCF_042436695.1. Taxonomy (NCBI): domain Bacteria; kingdom Pseudomonadati; phylum Bacteroidota; class Flavobacteriia; order Flavobacteriales; family Flavobacteriaceae; genus Flavobacterium; species Flavobacterium sp. HJSW_4. The sequence goes on along the minus strand of NZ_JBHNPP010000015.1, from coordinate 41,999 downwards.
CTCTGGTTATTTTTACAACTGCTTATTCTGATTATGCCGTAGAAGGTTTTAATCTTGGCGCTGTTGATTATTTGGTAAAACCAATTCCGTTTCACCGATTTTTAAAAGCTGTTGTAAGAGCGCAGCAAATATTTTCACCAACAACACCACAAACAATTTCTGAAAATGCAAATGCACCAGAAATTGATCAGGATTTTATGTTTGTAAGAGCTGAATATGAAAATGTAAAATTGAATTTTGCTGATATTCTTTTTATTGAAGGCTTAAAAGATTATGTCAAAATCTACACCACAGACAATAAATTTACGCTGACGCTAATTAGTTTAATCAAACTTGAAAATCTGCTTTCAAACAAGGGGTTTGCGAGGGTTCACAGATCGTATATTATCAACATCAAACACGTAAAATCGATTCAGAAAAACAAGGTTTTAATAAGCGACAAAAGAATTCCAATCAGCGAAAGCTATAAAAATACTTTCTTCGAAAAAATCAACCTCTAATTTAAATCCTAAAAAATTTAAATCTTAAATAAAAATTCCAAATTCCGAAAAGGTAAGACTCTTGGGATTTGGAATTTCTTTTTATTGGAATTTTTAAATCTATTCTTCTTTAAACCAGCTAGAATACATTACGTAATTATTTGAAATACGCCCTATTTCACCAGCAAAATCAGATTGATCAATGTCTTTTACTTTTTTGGCAGGAACTCCAGCATAAATGCTTCCTGAAGTCACAACTGTATTTTGAGTTACTACGGCTCCGGCAGCAATAATCGCATTGCTTTCAACTACGCAGTTGTCCATTACAATCGCTCCCATTCCGATTAAAACATTATCGTGAATCGTACAGCCGTGTACAATTGCGTTATGTCCAATCGAAACGTTGTTTCCTATAATTGTAGGATGTTTTTGGTACGTGCAATGAATTACAGCACCATCTTGAATGTTTACTTTGTTTCCTATTTTAATGAAATGAACATCTCCTCTCACAACAGCATTAAACCAAACACTGCAAGATTCTCCAAAAGTAACATCTCCTACAATAGTTGCATTTTCGGCAACATAACAATCCTCTGGAATAAGAGGTGATTTTCCATTTACAGATTTAATCAGCATAATAATAAATTTAGTTTATTGCAGGACAATTACAGTCGTAGCGTTCTTTTTTGCAGAATAAATTAATTCCTAAAGTAATTTGATGATAACCGCCTGTGTCAAACTTAACATCTCCCATTACCTGAGAATAAGTATAAGCAAACATGAAATTCTTGTAATTAATTCCAACAATCGGTGTAAAATATTGTAATTTTTGAGAAGCTACGCCACTTCCTGAAACATATTGCGCGCCATCAAAACCTCTTCTATAAGACAAAGCCACCCATAGACTTCCAAAATCCATGTTTTTGTAGGCTTTCATGTTCAAGTCAAGTGTTTTTTCTTTCGTCTGATCAAAAAGCTGAAAAAGAATAGAAGGCTCCCAAGTCCAATTATCGTTTTTACCAAATACATAACCAGCGCTCAATAAAAACTTTCTAAGATTGTCACTTTCATAATCTGTGTACAACTCTCTTCTGGTTTCTAACAATCCCTGAACTGTTGCATGTGCATAAAAATTCAAATAATTATACGAAGCTCCAACATCAATATTGAAATAAGAATCTTTCTGAATCGAGCCGTAAATAATAGGATCAAAAGTTCCTCCAAATTTAGTTTCGTCCAATTGGTTTTGTATTAAACCACCGCTAATTCCAAAAGACAACTGATTTAAATCCAATTCATCTCGTGAAAACATAATATGGTGTGCATACGTCAATTTTACGCCTTTCTCAGAATGATATCCATTTTTATCATTAAAAACAATGATCCCAGCTCCAGAGCGTTCGCCGATTCTTCCGTTAAAACTTAGAGTCTGTAGTGATGGAGCGTCTTCTTCTCCAAACCATTGTTTTCTGGCTGTTAATCTTATTTTGGCACAGTTGGCCGCGCCAGCCATCGAAGGGTGAATTAAGTAATAATTATCAGACAAATAATCAGAATAAACGGGTATTCCCTCTTGGGAATAAGAGTGAAAAGCGGTAATGAGAAAAATTAATAAAACCTTGATTTTAAATTTCATAAAGACAATTTTGTTTCTTTATAATTTTCACTCTCGCAATTTAACACGATTTATTTGAAAAGAGTCTTAATTATTTCATTAAAAAATCAAATATAGCCATTAGTAGAAAATAACTTTAGTAAATTTGCAAAAAATATATTACCATGACTAAAATCACTATAAAAGAAACCCAAAACCCAACTATTTTAAAGTTTGAGTTTGAGGATTTCATCACTCAGAATCAAAACTTTGAGTTCAAAAATATTGATGAAGCTCAGGCTTCTCCTCTAGCACAACAATTATTCTATTTACCATTTGTTAAAACAGTTTATATCTCAGGAAACTTCATCGCGATCGAAAGATACAGCATTGTGGATTGGGATGATGTAAAAGATGCAGTTGCAGAGCAAATCAGCGCTTTTGTTGACAAAGGCGGTGTTATCATTAAAATTGACGAAACAAAAGCAAAAAAACAGCCAATTACGGTTTACGGAGAAACTACTCCAAATCCTTCTGCTTTGAAATTTGTTGTGAGCAGAATGTTAACTCGTACTGCTGTAGAATACAAAAACATCGATCAGACTGCTTCTTCTCCGCTTGCTCAGGAATTATTCAAATTCCCTTACGTGAAAGAAGTTTTTATTGACGAAAACTATATTTCGGTAACAAAATACGAAATCAACAACTGGGATGAAATCACTTTAGAAGTAAGAACATTCATCAAACAATTTATCGAAAACGGAGGAACTGTTTTAGATGAAAGTTTAATTCAGACAAATACTAAAAATGAGGCTTCTAAAGATGAAGCTTTTGATAAATTGGATGTTACTTCACAGCAAATCATTAACATCTTAGAAGAATACGTAAAACCAGCTGTAGCTGCAGATGGTGGAAATATTGCTTTTGAATCTTATAATGAAGATGATAAAACAGTAAAAGTATTATTGCAAGGTGCTTGCAGCGGATGTCCTTCATCTACATTTACTTTAAAAAGCGGTATCGAAAATATGTTGAAAAGCATGTTAAACGATGAAGCTATTAAAGTTGAAGCGGTAAATGCTTAATTTCTTAAAAAAACATCATAGAAAGCGTCTCATTTGAGGCGCTTTTTTTATTATTAATCACTAGTTATCAATTATTTACCATTAAAAAAACGAGTAATTCTATAAAATTAATTAATATTGTATTCTTAACCAATTAATTAACAACCATGGGATTATCATCATTTTTTAAAAATTTATTTGGCTCAACCAAAGAGTCTGTAACTGAATTGGCAACTAACGCCGAAAATACTTTTGAACAAGCAAAAGAAGCCGCTACTCCATATATTGAGAAAGCTGAAGCTTTTGCAGAAGAAACAATTGAAAAAGTAAAAGAAGTTTCTGAACCTATCATTGACCAAGCTGCAGATTATGCAGAAAAAGCAAAAGATACTGTAAGCGAATATGCTGACAAAGCAGCGAAAGTGGTAAACGATGTGGTAGATTCTGTTAAAGAAAAAACTGCTTCTATAGGAGTTAGCGAAGCACCAGAGACTATTGCCGAAACCGTTTTTGATGAAAGCGAAAAATCTGTTACGGAAGTAGAAGAAATCGCAGATGAAGCAGCCGACAAAGCATAAACACACTTTTCTGATAATGTAAATATTTTTATATTTGCACCACTAATATACCTTCTCTTTTGAGAAGGTTTTTTTATTTTAAAATCATGAACATTAGCCCAGAACAAGTCAGTAAATACGTTGCTCGATTTATTGATATTTTAGTCGATTATTCACCAAAACTGATTTCTGCATTTTTAATCTTATTTGTTGGTTTGTATGCCATCAGATTGATTAATCGAATTATTAGAAAAATAATGATTCAGCGAAATCTAGATCCGACATTAACCAAATTCTTATCCGATATTTTGTTATGGGCGTTGCGAATATTACTGTTTGTAACCTTTATTTCTAAATTAGGAATTGAGACTTCTTCATTCGTAGCTATTTTAGGTGCAATGGGTCTTGCGGTTGGTTTATCATTGCAAGGATCGCTTTCGAATTTTGCTGGCGGAATGCTTATTATTGTTTTTAAACCGTTTAAAGTAGGAGACACTATAGAAGCACAAGGCGTAGTGGCTACAGTTCTTGAAATTCAGATTTTTGTAACCAAAATGCTTACAGGAAATAATCAGACTGTATTTGTCCCTAACGGTTCTTTATCTAACGGAAATATCATCAATTACTCCATGCAAGGAGAAAGAAGAGCCGATTTGACATTCTCTATTTCGTACGATTCTGATATTAAAAAAGCGAAAGATATACTTATAGATGTTTTGAATAAAAATCCAAAAGTCTTAAAAACTCCTGCACCCGAAGTCTTCGTAAAAAATCTATCGGCAAGTTCTATCGATTTTGCAGTGCGTCCTTGGGCAAAAAATGCGAATTATGGAGCTGTTTTTTCTGACACATTAGAGAATTGCAAAATAGCTTTGGATGAAGCTGGAATTGCAATTCAACCGTATACGATACAGAAATAAGATTATTGTTTCTTTGGAGGAGCAATCATAAAATCTTTTAAATAATAAGGTTCAAAATAAGCGACATCTACAATGTCGCTTTTTTGATACTTATCAAAACTGATTTTACTCATTGCTTGCGCTGAAGGATATTTTATATTTTCTAAAAACACGAAATTGTCTTTAGTCAAAACAGGCTTGCATTTATCGGCACAATCGCCAACAAAATAAAGTTTATCTGTATATTCTTGAAATGAATTTTCGTCAATAATTTCAGCTTGAATAGCTCTTTCAACTGTCAAATCTGAATTAAAAATGGCGCTGTAAACTTCCATACGGCGCGCATCTAACATCGGGATAATTTTCCCATCTGTAACTCCAGCTTGAGAAGCTAGAGTTTGCAAAGTGTCTACAGCTATTAGCGGAATATTTAAAGCATAACACAAGCCTTTTGCTGCCGAAACGCCAATTCTCAAACCAGTATACGATCCTGGTCCTTGACTAACCGCAACTGCTTTTAAATCCTGTGCCGTTATTCCCGCCTTTGCTATTACCTCTTCTATAAAAACATGAAGTTTTTCAGCATGCGAATATCCTTCATCTGCCAATTCATTGCAAACAATGGTCTGACCATCTTTTGCAATAGATACAGAACAATTTTTAGTAGCCGTTTCGATATTGAGAATAAAAGACAAAATATTAAATTTTAAATGATTGTGGTATTATATTATTTCTTTGGAGCTTCGGCTTTTTTAAGCTTTACTTTATCTCCAGAGTTAAGTTCTTTAGAAACTGTTGTATAAGGACCTGTAATAACAACGTCGCCAGGTTTTAGACCAGACATTACTTCGATATTAGTATCGTCTTGAATTCCAGTTTTAATGATTCTGATTTTAGCTTTGTCTCCAACTTTAACAAAAACACATTCGAATTTTTTATCGCTTTTTGGAGCTGCTTTTTTATCTTCATTTGGGTCTTCAACCTTAAAATCTTTTACAGCCGTTGTATCTGATTTTACTACAACAGAACTAATTGGCACTGCCAAAACGTTTGTTTTTGTTGTTGTGATAATATCAACTGTAGCCGTCATTCCAGGTCTAAAAGGAGAGTATGTACTTGGTTTTCCTTCTAATAAATCTTGGTATGAATCTTTCAAAATACGAACCTTAACTTTAAAATTCGTTACTTGATCTGAAGTCAATGTTGTGCTTGCAGAATTAGAAATACTAGTTACAACTCCTCTAAATTTCTTTTTTAGATAAGCGTCAACTTCAACATTTGCTTCGTCTCCTATTTTAATTTTTACAATATCATTTTCGTTCACATCAACTTCAACTTCCATATTGTTTAAGTTCGCTACACGCAATAGCTCTGTTCCAGCCATTTGCTGCGTTCCTAAAACTCTTTCTCCCAATTCTACATTCAGTACAGAAATAGTTCCGCCAGCCGGAGAATAAATTGTAGTACGCCCTAAATTGTCTCGAGCTTCTGTAACAGATGCCGAAGCACTTTGAACATTATAATACGCACTTTGTTTTGTCGCTTTTGCAACTTCAAAAGTAGAAATGGCTTTATCCCAATCTGATTTTGAGATTACGCCTTTATCGTACAATATTTTATTTCGTTCGTAATTTGCTTTCGCTTCTTTAAAACTAGCGTCAGATTGAGTAAGACTTGCTTTTGTTCCAGCCAAATTCGCAACAGATCTATCTAATCCTGAGGTATATAAATCGGGATTTATTTTCACTAATAAATCTCCTTTCTTAACCACTTGCCCTTCTTTTACATTTAATGCAATAATCTCGCCCGATACCATCGAAGCAATTTTAATTTCAATTTCTGGTTGAATTTTACCTGTTGCAGAAACGGTTTCTACAATAGTTGAAGCTTTTACTGTTGCAATTTCTACTTCTTTTCCTTCGTCTTTATTTCCTATTAATCCAGCCTTAGAAAGACCAACCAAAGCTACAATAATGACTATTGCACCACCTAATAAGAAATAAACTGTTTTTTTTGACATAGTAAATTATTTTGTAATAATTGGAACAATTGGAATTCCGAAATAAAACTCTAATATTTTAATTTTGAACATGTAATCGTATTTTGTTCTGATAACATCAGACTGCGCATTAGTCAATAATGTTTGAGCTTGCGTGAAATCAAATGAATTCATTAAACCAACATCATATTTTTCTTTTGCATAATTGTAAGCCTGCTGTCTTGCTTCTAAAGTTACAGTAGAAGATTCGTATGTGTTTAAAGCACCTCTTGCATCTGTAAAAGCAGTATAAACGTTACGTTGCAAATCTAAACTTTTTTGCTCTAAATCTATTTTAGATTTTTCTAAACTTACTTTATTTCGTTCTACATTATTTTTAACCGAGAAACCATTAAAGATCGGAACATTCAATTGTAAACCAAAGTTATGCCCTTTATTATCGCTAAACTGTTGGAATATAGGATCTGGTCCTACTGTGTAAGGGTTACCACTTGCATCTAACCTAACCTGATCACTGTAACTTGCTCTTGTATTAAATCCATAAAAACCAGAAAGTGTTGGTTGGTATGCGCCTTTAGCTATAGAAACGTTTTTCTCTGCAATTTCCAGATTTGTTTGCGCTAATTTTAATTCTGTTCTAGTTTCTTTAGCTCTATTATAGATTTCTACTGGAGTCTGAGATAGAATATTGTTTTCATCTTTGACATTCGTATCATCTACAACATCAAAATCTGCAAATTCTTTTAACTGTAAAAGTTGGGCTAAACTTAATTTAGAAATCAACAAATTGTTTTCAGAAACCGCTATATTTTGCTTATCTGTTGCAACAGTTGCTTTTAAATCGAACAAATCACCACGAGGAATAGTTCCTGCGTTTACCATTTCTTCAGAACGAGCAAAACGTTTTTCATCTATTAACAACTGCTCTTTTTTTACCTTTAAATCTTCTTTATTAGATAAAATTTGCAAAAATGCGCTAGCCACGTTCAAAGAAATATCTTCCTGCATTTTTAACAGTTGATATTGAGAAGCAATAATTGTTAGTTTTGCTTTTCTCATCGTATTTTGATTCTGCAGACCTTTGTAGATATCTACTCCTGCATTTAACCCTACAGAAGAATATTGCGTAGTTTGATTACGTAAAATACCTGTTGTAACATCCTGGTTCAAACCAATGTTCCAAGAGTGAGAAGCAGTACCGTTTACAGATGGAAGATAATTTCCTAAAGCTGCTCTTTTATCGATATCAGCATTTTTTACATCTAATTCAGATAATTTTACCGTGATATTATTTTCGAGTGCGTATCTGACACACTCTTCTAAAGTCCATTGTTTAGATTGCGCCTGTCCAGTTAATCCGAAACCGAATAACATTGCAAAAACCAGACTACTATATTTATTTATTTTCATATACTTTTAATGAAAGCGCAGTAAACCGAACTACGCAAATTTAACATTTTTAAAACCAAAAAGATCCTTAAACTCTCAAATTAAATTATTTTTTCTCCCCTTCAGTAATCAAGCCCTGATTCCAGATTTTAATTTTATCTGTATCATTTATACCGCTTTTAACTTGAACGTAGATTCCGTCGCTAACTCCAAGAACCAAATCTCTTCTTTGAAATTTTTGTGGAGCATTTTCAACTTCTACATAAGGCTTTTGTGTTTTTTTGTCAAATTGAACCAAAGATTCTTTTATTGCCAGCACTTTATCGGCTTTTTCCAAAATAATAGAAGCATTGGCACTTAAACCTGCTCTAATAAAAGTATCGTCTCTGTTGATCATTTGTGCTTTTATTTCAAATTGGATTGCACCATTTTCTGTAACACCTTTTGGAGCAATGTAATTTAAAACTGCATCAAATTTTTTATTTTCGATAGCACCAATTGTAATTTCAATGGGCATTTTTTCTTTAATTTTTCCAACCTCAGATTCATCAATTTTTCCAATGAAAATCATTCTTCCAACATCGGCAACGCTGGCAATTGTAGTTCCTTCGTTAAAGTTATTACTTTCGATAACTTGGTTACCTACTTTTACAGGAACGTCTAAAACCATTCCGTTAACTGTAGAACGAATTAAAGTATTAGCATAATTCCCTAAAGATGAAGTTGTTCCTGTTTTAACAATATCCAATCCTTGTTTTGCTGCCATATAAGTTTGTTTAGCCTGATTGTATGCTACTTGAGCTGCATCAAAATCATTTGCAGAAATTACATCTTTCTCAAACAATGTTTTTTGTCTTTTATAGAGCTTTTCCTGATTATCCAAAGCAATTTTAGCTGTCGTAACTTGATTTTGAGAACTGCTTACATTCGAAACATTCGCCACAACTCTAATTTTAGCAATCATATCACCAGCTTTGATTTTTTCTCCAGCTTTGATGTACACTTCTTCAATAATACCTGAAATATTTGGTTTGATTAGAACCTCTTCATCAGGTTGAATATTACCTGTCGCAATAGTATTTTTTACGATAGTTTTCAATTCTGCTTTTTCCGTTTTAAATACAATCGGCGATTCTTGATTTTTAGCATACAAATAGTAAAGCGCGCCAAAAAAAACAATTGCGATAAATATTAAAATGGTAACGGTTACTCCTTTTTTCATTTTGTTTTTGGTTTAATCGATTTATTTTGATTGATAATTTATTCTGTTCTTAATGCATCTACTGGCTTAACGCTAATAGCAATCTGTGCCGGAATAAAACCTGCAAGTAATCCTGAGCCAACTAATATCAATAGTGCCACAAACACTACCCCTAAGTCTACTGTCGGATTTGCAAACATGGTATCACTTCCTGGAGGCATCGAATCTAACGCCATATTTAAAAGCGCTATAATTCCGGTTGCAACTGCAATTCCAAACATCCCTGAAATAATGGTTAAAAATATAGATTCTGATAATATTTGCCCTCTAATTGCTGATGGAGTTGCTCCTAAAGCTCTTCTAATTCCAATTTCTTTTGTACGCTCTTTAACCACAATTAGCATGATATTGGAGATCCCAATTACTCCCGAAATCAATACCAATGTTCCGACAAAATAGGCAATCACTTGCAGAATATTGAACAAACTTTGTACTTTATTATATTGTTCGTAGAGGTCAAAATTTCCAACAGCACGGTCATCTGCAGGATTTACATAATGTAGTGCTTTAATTATTTCTAAGATCTTAGGTTTCAAATCAGTTATAGACGATCCATCTTTTGCTGTAAGCGCCATCCACCCTACTTTATCTCCATAATTAAAAGCCTGTTGAAAAGTCGTAAATGGAATAAAAATATTTTTTTGATCTTGTTCTGCATTTCCACCTTGCTGCTTGGATTTATAAACTCCAACCACCATAAAGTTAATGCCATTAATTTTAATATATGTTCCTATGCATTCTTCTGCTTTTCCATAAAGTTCGTTAATAACACCATTACCAATTACCGCAACTTTTCTTTTTCCTTCAATATCCTGCTGATTTACAAAACGGCCTTTGATAATATCCATTGGCTGTTGTTTAATCAATTCCGGATAATCTCCATAAACTGTAAATGCAGAAGTTTTAGTTCCTCTAACGACATTGTTGGTTCCGTTAAAATCTCCAAGCTGATTTCTAGGAGAAACGTACAACAAATCTGGAAGAGCTTGTTTTAATGCCGCAACGTCACTATTTCTAAAATCATAACGTCTCGTCTTTGGCAAACCTTTATATGCTTTTGAGGTAGTCTGACTCCACATAAACATGGTATTTGTCGCAATTCCGTCAAACCCTTTTTTTACGCCATTTTCTAATCCTTTTCCGGCAGCAAGCAATATTACCAAAATAAATATTCCCCAAAACACACCAAAAGCAGTCAGAACTGTTCTGAAGACATTTGCTGTTAAAGCTTGTAATATTTCGTCCCAATTATCTTTACTAAACATAATTATTCATCTCTAAGTGCTACAATAGGTTTAATTTTGGCTGCTCGGTAAGCTGGAAAAAAACCAGCCATTGCTCCAGCAAAAACGAGTAATATCAAAGTAGTTAGAGCTACACTAAAATCTACTTCAGGATTTCTAAAATACTCGCTTTGAACCATCGGGCCAACAAATTCCAATAATAAAAGACTCGCCAATAAACCGACAAAACCAGCAATTGTGGTAATAAAAATAGACTCATGAAGAATCATTGATATAATCGAAAAAGGCGAAGCTCCTAACGCTTTTCTAATTCCGATTTCTTTTGTTCTTTCTTTTACGATAATAAGCATGATATTACTAACTCCAACTACTCCAGCAATAATTGTACATATACCAACCCACCAGAAAAAGAGTCTGATATATAAATTTAAATCGTAAACCTGTTTAGCATCTTTTACCGAGTTATAAATTCCTACACCACCTTCATCATCAGGGGCCACAACATTTTTACTTTTCAACAAATTTTTTAAATCTTGCGTAAATTTTTCTGACTGAGCCAATGCTTCGTCATAATTATTTGTCTTTTTCAAGGTAAAAAACAAGTTGCTAATTTTATCTCCACCGCCAAATGTTTTCTGAACCGTAGTCAATGGTAAGTAAGCGCGAGTTTCTTCTCTTTCTCCTCCTGGATCTGTAAAAACTCCAACTACCTTAAAATTAATGTTGTTAATCAAGATTTCTTCTCCTATTGCCTCTTTGTCTTTTAGCAAATCGGTTTTTAATTTCATTCCGATAACGGCAACTTTTGCGTTACTTTCAATATCCCTAGCATTTATATAACGGCCTTGAACTATGGTTAAATTTTCAATTCCACCATAATCCGGATTAACACCTCTAAATTGATAACTACCAGATTCTTTGCCATAAGCAAAAGGCTGTCCCCAATAATTATTTGTTGAAGCTCTCAGATCTAATTTATCTTCAAATTTCTGAACTGATTGATTATAATCGCTATTGCGAAATTGAATTTGTCTTCCTGGATTTAACCCTTTGTATTCTTTAGTAGTTGTTCCAGACCAAACCTCAATAATTCCTGCAGCATCACGTTCAAATTGTTTTTCAATTCCATTTTGAAGCCCTTTACCCGCACCAAGCAGAATTACCAAAATAAAAATTCCCGAAGCCACAGAAATTCCAGTTAAGAAAGTTCTTAACCGGTTTTTAGAAATGGCCTCAAATATTTCCTGCCAACGTTCAATATTAAACATAAGACGAAGCTCTAACTTGTTCTACTTTTTTATCATCGATAATTAATCCATCTTTTAGGACTACATTTCTTTTGCACATTGCGGCAATATCAGGTTCGTGTGTAACAATTAAAATTGTTTTTCCCTCGTCATTAATTCCTTGAATAAGCTCCATCACCTCATAAGAAGTTTTGGTATCTAGCGCTCCGGTCGGCTCGTCGGCAAGTAATACTTTCGGATTGGATGCCAAAGCTCTTGCAATAGCAACACGTTGTTTCTGACCTCCAGAAAGTTCATTAGGCAAGTGATGAACGTGAGAACCTAATCCTACTTTTTCCAAATATTTCATCGCAATCTCGTAACGTTCCTTTCTTTTAATCCCTTGATAATACAATGGCATTGCAACATTGTCTAATGCTGTTTTGTAATTTATTAAGTTAAAAGACTGAAAAACAAAACCTAAAAATTTGTTACGATATTTTGAAGCAATTGTTTCGTTTAATTTCTTAATTGGTGTTTTATCTAAAATATAACTTCCAGAATCAGCTTCGTCCAAAATTCCTAAAATATTTAGGAGCGTTGATTTACCCGAACCAGATGACCCCATGATTGCAACCAATTCTCCTTCTTCTATATTAAAATTGATGCCTTTTAATACGTGTAATTGCGAACTTCCCATTTTATAGGATTTGTGTAAATCTTTAATTTCAATCATGGTATTGTTAAATTTTTTAGACAATGATAACATTTTTATTAAGTAATTTATGATAATAAAAAGTTAATAATTTGGTTACCTATTCTCTATTAGACTTCCTTTTTTAGTTATTGTTACACTTTTTTTTATAAAATATGATTGTTTTTATACTTTTACCTTGTCTAAAAATTCATATTAAAATGAAACTTAATTCTATTATTGTAATGTTTTCGGTGCTTGCCGTATTAACAAGCTGTTCTTCAACTCAAAAATTAGAAACTTTAAAACCTGAACCTGATGATGCTAGTCCATTAGTTTATGACAGCAGTCCTTCGTTTATCAATCTTCCGATTACGATAAAACTAAAGGATATTGAAAATCAAACAAATACTCTTCTTAATGGATTAATTTATGAAGACAACAATATCGAAGATGATGATATTGAAATGAAAATCTGGAAGCAAGCTCCAATTAAAATTCAAAATGATCCATCAAATCCTGATAAAAAAATTAGAACGATTTTGCCGCTTAAAGCGAATATCAAATATAGAATTGGAACCAAAAAAATGGGAGTGGAATTCTACGATGTTAGAGAATTTAACTTAAACGGAGTTATAACCTTATCTAGCGAAACAGCTTTAACCAATTGGAAACTTACTACAAAAACTGAATTCAAGTCTCTAAACTGGAATGAAAGTCCAACAATGAGCATATTTGGCAAAAACATGCCGATTACTTATTTAATAAATCCGGCGGTTTCTATTTTTAAAAGCAAAATAGAAAAGGAAATTGACAACGCAATCGAACAATCAATGGATTTTAAGCCTAATGTGCTTCAAGCAGTTGAAAAAATTTCTACTCCTTTTCAAATGAGTGACACATATGAAAGCTGGTTAAGAATTGCGCCAATTGAAATTTATTCTACAAACGCCAAACTTAAAAATGATTCATTCTTACTTGATATGGGAATGAAATGCAACATGGAAACTATCATTGGTAAGCAACCACAATCAAAATACAATGCTAGCAAAATTGCCATAAAACCAGTTGCTAAAATCCCAAATCAGATTGCTGCTAATATTGCTGCTATTTCAAGCTACGTGGATGCATCAAAGATTATGACCCAAAATTTTACAGGTCAGGAATTTGGTTCTGGAAGTAAAAAAGTAACCGTGAAAAATGTTTCAATCTGGCATAAAGACGGAAAAATGGTTATTGCATTAGACGTTTTAGGATCTATAAACGGAACGCTTTATTTAAATGGATTTCCTTCATACAATGCACAAACAAAAGAAATTTATTTCGAAAAACTAGATTACGTCCTAGACACCAAAAGCAGATTAATGAGAACTGCAAACTGGCTAGCGCAAGGATACATTCTAAGAAAAATGGAAGAAAGTTGCCGTTATTCAATTCAGCCAAACTTAGAAGAAGGTAAAAAAAGTATGGCAAGCTATTTAAAGAATTACTCACCAATGCCAGGCGTATTTGTAAACGGAAAAATGGAAGACATTCAGTTTGACAAAATACAGCTAACCAATCAAGCAATTATAGCTTTCATCAAAATAAACGGAACGGTGAATGTTTCGGTGAATGGGTTGAAATAATTAGCATACCAAAACAAATAAGCCTTTAAAATCATAAAGATTTTAGAGGCTTATTTAATTTAAAACAGGGTTCTTTTATCTAACTAATAAAGACAAAATCACCCCCTACTTATTTCCTTTTTTCGTGCAAAAACCCATTTATTTCTCTGTTTTTCAAAGCAATATCGATCTATTTCAGAACTAATCCCATAGATTTTGATTACAACTATGCTTGCATGATCCTTTTGAATCTCCAAATTCAAAAATGAAACAAAAGCAACTTGAGATTCACTAACCTCCCTTTTTACAAGATCTAACCTATAGTTAGACTTAAAATTTGAAAAGTTATTTTCCTCCAATTTAAACGTGATACATTTAAGAGTTTCTCGAGAAAACCTTTCATTAATGCCTACTGAATCAAGAAGTGCAATTTTTAAAGGCTTTAACCCTCCTTCTTTGTTATAGAGACTCATATCATGCCTTTCCAAAGAATCAAGCAAGACATTCATATTCTGCTTAATCAGTGTTTTCCCTTCTGCAATTAAATTGTTTTTGACTGCATCTATTTTTTGCTCTTTCTTACAACTCACTAAGAGTACTAATAATACTAAGACTATTTTATTAAAAATTCCATCCATATTGTTTCCATAAATTTTTTACATTACTACTACCTAATACTTTTCCAAAAACATTATTTTCAAATACTTGTCCAGCTTCATATGTATCGACTTTTTGTGGTAAATTATTCACCCCTCTTGCATAGTGAATCAATTTATGCACGATTATCATAGCTATAAAAAAACCAGTGTCATTTACAGTCAAATCACTACCGGACACTTTATATCCTCCTGTCTCCAAAGAGTCAACCAAATCTTTTCTGACAAAAAAAACACTAGGAGTTACCCATCTCTCGTACAAACCCCAATTAGAAATATCAGCAGCTCTCATTCTAAATTTTAAACTTTCTTCCCACAATAAAAACTCTACTTGCTCCTTATTGTATCCCATTAAAAGCATAAAATTTTTTAACTATTTAGTAAATGGTTTTAAACAATCTGGAAAACCTATTTTAGGAAAAAACTTAGCTCATTTTTTTGAGAGAATGGATAAATACAATGAGGCTGAAAAAATTTTCACTTACAATAAGAATGTGGAACCATTTAGATTTGATGCTAGAATAGATTTGCTTAATTTATACCTAAAAACAAATCAGAAAGAAAAAGCAAGAAAAACAGCCAAAGAAATAATTGATTTACCTATAAAAATTCCTTCAAAAGAAATTGATCTTTTTAAAGAAAAGGCAAAAAAATACTTAGAAAATGAACAAAAAAAAGCAATGTAAATTACACTGCTTTTTTCTTTTTAGAATACATTCGATAAATCAAATATCCGATTATTAATACGAGTAAATACGGAATTACCATTAAGTAAACAATTCCGTCATTTACAGCTTCAGCTTTTTTTGTATTAGAATCCCCTCCCAAAGCCGCACGACACATGGCGCATTGTGCATTGGCAGAAATCCCAATTAAAAAAATACAAATTCCAAGAATAAAACTTTGAAATTTGGAATTTGACTTTTGTATTTTATTTTTAGTGTACATAATATGGTGAAATCATTAAGTAAACCACTACTCCTGTTACTGCAACATACAGCCAAAGAGGAAAAGTAATTTTAGCTATTTTTCTATGCCTGTCAAAACGTTTCGCTAGCGCTCTCACATACGTGATCAAAACAAGAGGAATAATAGCAATTGATAGTAAAATGTGTGTTACAAGAATAAAGAAATAGATGTAACGCATTGCTCCTTCTCCACCAAATTTTGTAGAATCTGAAGTCATGTGATACGCAACATACATAACCAAAAAAGCAACCGATAAAGCAATGGCAAAAGTCATTAATCGTTCATGTAGTTTCTGCTTTCCGTTTTTTATAGCTATCACAGCCCAAACTAAAACAACAGCTGTTATTCCGTTTGTAGTCGCATAAATTGGAGGCAAAAACGACAATGGCTCAACATTAAAACCAAAATCTTTAAGTTTAACTCCAAATAAAATTGCTACCACAACTGGAATCACAATTGAAACCGCAATAATGAATTTATTATATTTTTTCTCTAAAGTATTATCTTCCATTTTTATTCTGCTAATAAAATTTTAATGTCTTCTTGAATATCTCTTACTCCTTTTTTATCTAAACCATCGTAATAGATATTCGGATTTCCAAACTCGTCTTTTCTGCAACGAATATTCCCATCCTTATCAATCAAAGCAAACAAACCAGAGTGTTCAAATCCGCCGCTTACTTTGTCATTTTCTCCTGCATAAAGATTAAAACCTTTATTTGACAAATCCATAATTACGTTTTTATCTCCAGTCAAGAAATTCCAATTAGAAGATTTTACTCCAAGTAATTTTGCATGATCTTTCAAAACCTGCGGTGTATCATGTTTTGGATCGATTGTAATAGAAACAATTCCAAAATTAGGGTTTCCGAAAAAAGTCTTTTCAATTTCCAGCATACTCATATTCATCTTTGGGCAGATCGATGGACATGTTGTAAAAAAGAATTCCAGAACATACACTTTCCCTTTATACGTTTCATTAGAAACTTTGACATTGTCTTGATTTGTTAATTCAAATTTTGGAGCTGGACCAATTGTCAAAAGTTTAGTATCTTTTGAAGTTTTTGCTCCAACGTTGTCCAAACGATTTCCTTTTACAACGTCACCGTTTTTTACTCGATCAACAATTTTAGGAATGGCATAAATCCCAAAAATCAGAATGATAAAAGAGATTCCAATATATGATTTGTTTTTAAACATTATAAATGGTTTTTAAAGTTGCTTTGTAGCGTTATGATTTTTCTTTAAAGCTGCACGGTATTCGTATAAAATAATTTTGAAGTCATCTAGCATTTCATTACTCAACTCAGACGGATGAAAAGTATCATAACCTTCTTTATACTCTTTCTGGTCTTTTCTTCCTCTTAAATTACGCTCTTTATCTACGATGTAAACATTAGAAGTCCCAAGATTCTCATTTAGTTTTTCTTTTAAATGTAATCCATCATAGAATTTCTGAATGTCTTCTTTCGAAGCAAATACAAAATTCCAGTTTTTGACATCTGTAAAAGGAGATAATGCATCAACTATTTTCTGAGCTTCTTTCTCTGTTCCGATTGGACAAAGAACTACAAATTGAAGATCCTCAAAACCATTATAGCGTTTGTAGATCTTTTCATTTAAATTAAAATAATTACCTCTGTTTTCAAGAATGTTTGTACCAGAAAAACCTAATACAGTAATCTTTTTATCAAGGGAGATTTTTTTTCCGTTTAATGAATTCCAATTTCCAAAATCG
The DNA here is from genome assembly GCF_042436695.1 of Flavobacterium sp. HJSW_4. Lineage (NCBI taxonomy): Bacteria > Pseudomonadati > Bacteroidota > Flavobacteriia > Flavobacteriales > Flavobacteriaceae > Flavobacterium > Flavobacterium sp. HJSW_4. The sequence goes on along the minus strand of NZ_JBHNPP010000015.1, from coordinate 24,623 downwards.
GCGACTTTTGGTGTTATTACAGGAAGAGTTGTAAAACTATTTACACCAGAAGCAAAAAATAAATAAGCAACAATTGGCAAAACAAAAAGTACAAAGAGAACTATATTTTTTTTCATTGTATTAACGGAAATTATTGAGGTACAAAAATAAAAAAAGCTCCGTAAATCGGAGCTTCTTTTCGAATTAATATCATGTTAAAAATTCCATTTAATAGTAGAATCTTTAAAAACCCCATAAATATAATGTCCTTCTGTCAACAGAATAAACAATAAATATAAAACTAGGAAGATAACAGGAGAAACTACAGACCATCTAAGGCTGCTTTTTTCACCTTCCATGTGCATAAATGCCCATACAATATAATATGCTTTAAAAACTGTAAGGATATAGAAAATCCAGTTTAACAGATTCAAACCAACAAAATGAGTAAATTCTAATGATGCAGGTTTGTAGATACCTAAAATAACTTCAACTGTAGTTACTACTGAAAGTAATCCGAAAACAAACCAGATTCTTTTTGTATTTGATACGTGCTCGTGTGACATAATAATTAAATTCTAAAAATTAAACTAGGTAGAAAACTGTAAATACAAATACCCAAACTAAATCTACGAAGTGCCAGTATAATCCAACTTTTTCTACCATTTCATAGCTTCTTCTCTTCTCGTAAGTACCTAATAATACATTAAAGAAAATAATGATATTGATAATAACTCCAGAGAATACGTGGAATCCGTGGAAACCTGTAATAAAGAAGAAGAAATCAGCAAATAATTTATTACCGTACTCGTTTCTAATCAAGTTAGCTCCTTCAACTACATATTTAGCAGTAGCTAAATGTTTTTCAGATTCTTCTCTTGATAAAACTGTTTTTTTCTTTTTATCTGTAAGTTTTTCTGTTCTGATTAAAATTTCAGGGTGAGCTTTAAAACCAGCCTGAACTTCAGCAACTGTATAAGTTGGAAGAGATTCTGCATCTTCCATAAACCAAGTTGAGTGGCTTCTTGTTAAAGCTTCTCTTTGTTCTGGCAATTTAACAGCAAAGTCAGCTAAAGCTACTCTTTTACCATCTTTGTCCACAAACTGAAGTAAGCTACCTCCAACAGTTTCAACTGCTCCATATTCACCTTTAATGAAGTTTTTCCATTCCCAAGCTTGAGAACCAACGAAAATTAAACCTCCAATAATAGTTAAGAACATGTAGATTGCAACTTTTGTCTTTTTCAATTGGTGTCCTGCATCAACAGCTAATACCATTGTTACAGATGAAAAGATCAAAATAAAAGTCATTAATGCTACATAATACATTGGAGCCGCAACACCATGCATAAATGGGAAGTGAGTGAACACTTCATCAGCCAAAGGCCAAGTTTCAATAAATTTGAATCTAGAAAAACCATAAGCTCCTAGAAATCCAGAGAATGTTAAGGCATCTGATACGATAAAAAACCACATCATCATTTTACCATAACTTGCTCCTAAAGGCTCATTGTGACCGCCTCCCCAAGTTTTTTCGTCGTTGTTTGCAGTAGTAACTGTCGCTCCCATAAAAGATATTCGTTAAAAAGTTCCCAAATTTACGTTTTTTTCTTATTTAAAGAAATATAAAAATAAAAATAAATATACCCATAATAAATCCAAAAAGTGCCAATACATCGCACCTAGTTCTATACCAAGAGTTTGAGTCGAATTGTATTTTTGTTTAAAATGATTATAAATTATAATTAAAAGTGAAATTAATCCGCCAGCTAAGTGTAACAAGTGTGTAACCGTCACAACATAAAGGAAAGTTGTAGTAATTGAACTACCTTCTCCTGTAAAATAATACCCCTGCGCAACGATTTGTCCAAATCCTTGAAATTGAAGTATTATAAATAAAATCCCTAAAGCCAATGTTCCAAGAAGCAAACTCGTAACTGCGCTTCTATTGTCTTTTTGAATTGCCTTTTTTGCCAGATGAAAAGTAACGCTGCAAGCAATAATTACCGCTGTACTCCAGTAAAACGCAGAAGGAAGCTCAAAGTTCTTCAACCAGTCTGCTCTTGACTTACTTACTACAAACGCACTTGTTAACCCAGCGAACATCATGGTCATACTAACCATCGCGAAAAGCAGAATCAGTTTTGCTGATTTTGATTTTCTTACTTGTTCTTCATTTGTTTTCAATGTCATTTCCATAACTATCTTAAAAATTTATCTACTATAAATACAATTTGTAAAAGCGAAATATAAGAAACACTTACCAGCATTAATGTTCTCGCTGCCTTTGCGGTTCTTAACTTATACAAACGAACTGCATAAAAAAGCATCCAAATCCCTAATAGAAACACCAAAACTGCTGCAATTGGAGAAATAAATAATTGCCCTGTAAAACCTAATACAGGTAATAACGATGCTATTATAAGCCAAATTGTGTACAATATGATCTGTAATGCAGTTCCTTTATCTTTTTTGCCTGTAGGAAGCATAAAGATTCCCGCTTTCTCATAGTCTTCATACAAAAACCATCCGATAGACCAAAAATGTGGAAACTGCCAAAAAAATTGAATTAAAAATAAAGTCCCTGCTTCAATTCCAAATTCGCCAGTAGCTGCTACCCAGCCCAGCATAAACGGAATCGCACCAGGAAAAGCTCCAACAAAAACAGATAGCGAAGTAACGGTTTTCAGTGGTGTATAAACACTTGTATATAAAAATATAGAAATTGCAGCAAACATTGCTGACTTAGCGTTTATAGTATAAAGAAGTGCAATACCAACAATAGTAAGTAAACTTGCTACAAATAATGCCACTCTAGGAGACATACGCCCCGAAGGAACCGGGCGATTTTTGGTACGATCCATTAAAGAATCAATATCTTTTTCGATTACTTGATTAAAAGCATTCGAAGCTCCCACCATACAGTAACCTCCAACTGCTAAAACAGCCAAAACACTCCATTTAAAAGGATGCTCAGAGTCTACTCCTAATAAATATCCCGCAATAGAAGAAAACAAAACACTAATAGCTAATCCAGCTTTAGTAATCTCTTTAAAATCTAGAAATATTGATTTGAGTGATAATGTATTTTTTGCAGCGTTCAATACCGTTGTATTTTGTGTATTTTTTTTGAGTGGTGCAAATGTACAAATTAGATTGTAGAATTTAAACCTATAATTTTAGATTTTTTTCAATAAAACCTATACAAATTAAGATCTCAGCATTCTTTAACACTATTATTTCGAAAAATCTTATTAAAAACTAGTAATCAAAATACATATTAAAAATATCTGAACGTAATCCGATACTAAACCAAGTGGTGCTTTGCTTAAAAGTAGCCGCCGTTTCTTGTGTTGGGTCAAAATTTCTATAGATCAAACTTCCAAATAACTTCAAGTTTGTCATCGGGTTAATCAAATATCCTCCTTGCACATCAGCAATAAAAACATTGGTTTTGTTTCCTTGTCCGATTTTCACACCTGTATCATACGGGCGTTTTACATCATAACTTTTATAAATATTTCCTCCGTAGTTATAAGAATCAGTTGCTGTATCAAAATCCAAACCTCTTTTTCCAACAGTCAGTTTTGCATCAGCAAGCCAACGCCCTTTATGATATCTTGCAATTGCTAGAATTTCGTTGAAGTTCCCTCCCCATTGGTGCCCTACACTCTGATTGTTGTGTCCGTAATTTGTAATAACCGCACTATGTGAGTATACGTAAGGACGCACGCTGTTCAATTCAACCTGTAACAAAAGATCTTTCACATTAAACGCATTGAAGTATTTTGCTCCTAACTGAAATCCGAATTTGTTTTTCCAGCTTTGATTTCCAGCTCCAACATCAGAAACAGAAAACTCATCGATCAAGAATTGTGAATAAAGATTGAAGCTATTACTCCATTTGTATTTCCCTGTTATCCCTAAAAGTGCATTACCGCTTCTAGAAGAAGAACTAAACTCTACCGCTCTGTAAAAAATAATTGGATTAACAAAATTTACGTCAAAGCCTCTATTGTTCGTGTCTGTCCAAACTACAGATTCGAAAAAACCTAAGTTTAATCTATTTGAAACGTTCCAGCTCAAATAGTGGTTAGCCATAAATTTTGTTGCATATGTTCTCTCTGCAGTCACTTCTGGACGAACATCTTTCATCCACATATAAGTGTTGGTGTACTTAATTTTCCAAAATTTGGTATTAATTTTAAAGTATGGGTACGGACTTGCTCCATCACTTTCTAATAATGAGCGATAACCATCACCTATAAAATTTCTCCCGTAACCTAATTGAAAATCAAAGATTTTACCTGGCGCAAAAGTAATATTTGCTTCCGCTAAAGGAAAATCATAAGCATCTGTTTTGAAATTTTTAGCGATTCCAATTCCCGGAATTATTGCTGGATTTCCTCCAGATGGCTTAAGTGATTCTGCATAATCATTATAATATCCTGCAAATCTTCCTTGACTTTCAAAAAATGTAGTCGTAAAGTTGATTTGTTTTCCTAAACCTCCCCTAAAGTTTAACGCTCTAGTATTCACGTAAGTGTAAGAAGCATCAAGATCTGAAGCTTTTCCTAATTGCAAATCTACAATCGGGTTTAAGGCAAACCAATAATCTTCTCCCTGAATCTGCACTAGATTTTCATTCCACCATTTTCTTCCCAACCAAGTTGAAGTTTTCTTTTGCAACGACTCATTTACAGCTTTCAAATTATAATATTTTGAAACCTCAGCATAAGTATAAGGCTTAGATGCCGTATGATTATTACTCCCTACTTGATTCATTTCTGCATCAAATTGCGAATAATAACTATGAGAAAATGGAATATTTAAATGACTATCAAATTCTGGATTATTGTATTTTTTATACACAATACTATCCAGTTCTGTCATTGGCTTTTCTATCGGTTTTAAAATTTCTGCTGCTGCCAAAGCTTCTGCCTCAAGTTGTGCTGCGCTTTTTAGTGGAATAGCAATAGAAATAGTATATTTTGAATAAGTTGGTTTTCCGTTATAAGTTGAAGGTTTTATTTTTGGAAATGTGCCAAAAACTCTTTTTGCCTCTTCAGACAATTCTTCGGTTTCAGCAGAAACATAAATCACTTTAAATTCTCCCTCAGCATTTACTTCAAAAAGTACTTTTACTGCCCCTTTATAATTGCTTTCTTTTAATCTTTGCGGAACTTGAAAATTGTTGAACACAAAATCCTGAACTTCTTTGTAAAAACAATTCTCTAATTTTTTGGCTTCTAAATTTTCGCAGCTAGGAAAAACTGGAAACATTTCTGATGTAAAACCAGGCTGAACCGAAGAATTACCATTTTGCTGAGCAGAAACAATAAAGAATGAAGAAATTAAAACAAGGGACAAAAAAAACTTATTCACTTAAAATTGGGGTATTTATTTAATATTGATTTGGGGAAATTTCTCCGTTTGCAATTGCTTTTGCGGCCGAAGTACCGATGCGCTTTACTCCTAAACGAATCATTTCTGCAGCTTCTTCAAATGAACGGACTCCGCCAGCAGCTTTTACTGAAAGTGGCGAAGCATTTTCGAGCATTATAATTATTGTTGGAACAGTTGCTCCATTTGGTTGATTATTGTCTGTTTTATAAAAACCCGTAGATGATTTTACAAAAACAGAATCAAAATCTTCTTCTTTAAAATTAGAAACTACAACATGTTTGATCAAAGCAGACAACTGAATGATTTCTTTATCTGTTAAAGCCGCAACTTCAATAATCCATTTTACTGTTTTATCATTTGCTAATCCTATCTGTGTTCCGATTAAGATTTCCTTTTTCACTAAATCAAGATCTCCATTCTGGAATGCTTCATAGTTGCAAACAAAATCTAAGTCATCGGCTCCGTTTGCAATAGCTTCGTTTGCTTCTTTAATTTTGGTTTCCAAACTTGACTTTCCTTCCGGGAAATCAATTACGGTTCCAACCAATAAAACAGAATTGGCTTCTACAATCATTTTCTTCGCTAAAGAAACATATTCTGGACGAATCATGATCAATTTAAAACCTTCTTGAATAGCTTCTTCAATTGCATTTTTGACCACAACAGTATTTTCTGCTTCCGAAAGACCAGCTTGGGATGCAGTTTTTAAATACGTAGAGTCTAAATATTGCTTTACATTCATTTTGTTTGAAGTTGCAGAAAACCAGCACAAAAGTACATTTTATATTGATAAAACATAGCTTTTTAAACGCTTGATTTTCTTGTAATAAAAAACCCACCGAAGTGGGTTTTCTTAAATTATATTTTATCGATTTGCTTTTTAAATCCGATTGCAGAAAAAACCGCAACGAAAGCCCCAAGAGCATTTGCTAAAATATCTGTGACATCTGCAGTTCTTGTTGCCGTAAGAGCACTTTGAAGAATTTCGATTGTAATTCCGAAAAAAACAGAAAATATAAACGAAATTAAATACGCTTTATATTCGTCTGAATCTTTTCCTTTCAATTCTTTTTTGAAAAACAAAATCCATGAAATTGTAAATCCAAAATGAAAACAGAAATGTATAATTTTATCAATACTCGGAAAATTAACCGCTGGTATATTACTAGCATCTGTCAGACAAAAATAAGTAATGATCCCAGAGCAGATAATTGCCCAAATTAATAATAGTTGTTTAGGCACCGATTAATTCTTTATAAGCTTGATCAGATAATAAAGTATCAATTTCTGAAGCATCAGCAATTTTTATTTTAATCATCCATCCATCTCCATAAGGATCTGAATTTACAGTTTCTGGAGCACTTTCTAAGTCTTCATTAAAAGCAATGATCTCACCTGTTAATGGTAAAAATAAATCAGAAACTGTTTTTACAGCCTCAACAGTTCCAAAAACTTCATCTTTTGAAAGTGTCTGATCTAAAGTTTCTACCTCAACATACACGATATCTCCTAACTCTTTTTGTGCAAAATGAGTAATTCCTACAGTCGCAACATCTCCTTCGATGCTAACCCATTCGTGATCTTTTGTGTACTTTAAATTTGCTGGTATGCTCATAATCGTTGTGTTTGAAAATTGATTGTTTAAAATTTTAGCCACAAATGTAATAATCTTCTAATAAAATCTAGTTTATAAACTCAAATTTAATTTCCGAAATTATAACGAAGTGTGAAACCTGATCTGATATTCGTTAATGGGAAAGAAGTTGAAATAACTGCTTTAGAGAACGAATGATCATAATAAAATATTGCTGTTAAGTTTTTACTGAAAGCATAATCGGCTGTTAATTTTAAAGTCCAAATATTCTGTCCTGCTGCCAACTGATTATTATCGTAATCTAAATATCGAACCAAAGTTTCATTATTTCTAAATGAAAAATCAGCTTTTATATTAATATCACTTTTAATAATTCCTGTTGGATTATCTGCCAATCTTGACGAAATAATTACGTCTTTAAAACGATATCCTACTCCAACAACATACTCCACTCCTCTTACCTCTGTCAATAAATTATTATCGAAACTCATAGACAAAGCACGGTCTTTTTTAACTTCAGTCAATAAACGGAATGAATTTTTCAACTCGAAATCAATTCTCATCAACGGGCTAAACTGCTCCACTAAATTGACATTCGACATAATCGTTTTATTAAAAAAGTTTGTGTTTACGTCCTGACCATTTGGATTTTCAAAATAATCAAAGTTTGATCTAAACTGGCTAATCGTGTAAGATGCTCTATAATTATGTTGTAATGAAAAACGTCTAAAATGGTCTTTGAAATACTTATAACGCATTAAACCATTATATTTCACATTCCAGTTTGGAATAGGGAAACTTCTAAAAATACTTGTTGAACTACTTGATGCATCTCCGCCTGTATAAGCCGCCATAAATGAAGGCAACAACACGGCTTGGTTACTTTTTGAGAAACCGATAGGATAGCCTACATTGGATACATAAATTTTATAGTTCGGATCTGTTTCAGCTGGAATTGGATTGTTTGCATCTCCATATCTAGGAATTTCAGCTCCGCCATAATGCTGCGCCGCCAAACGGTCTGCAATAATCAAACGATTACTTCTAAAATCATCAAAAGCCGATGACACTGTTTCTGTACTTGTTGAAAATGCTGTTTTAATCAATACCGTTGAAATAGAAAACATTCCATAACTGTACGGTGACAATGGTATGTATTCGCCTGTATTTTGATCCACACTATATTGTTCAGATGAGTTTTCAGAATAAGCGCGATCCATAGCCAAATCAATTTTCAAATCAGGCAGTAAATCTACATTTGCTGTTACTTTCAGAAGCTTGTTGCTTACTTGCGTGAAGTTTTGATTAAAATTTTGATAACTAGTTAACCATCCATTTTTAGCCGCTTCAAAACGCACATCATCCTGACTACCGAATACGAATCCTAATGAAGGCTTAGATGTACCAAAGAAACCAACTCCTGGAATATAACCTGGTAAAACTGTACCGCTATTTTTAGTATAGTTAATCTGAACGTTTTTAATACTTGTCAAAACTCCAATTAAACCATCATAAAAAGGATTACTGCTCGTAACTGGTTTAGCCGTATTTACAATCTTTTCTCCTGGTTTTGGTGGAGCCGCAGGTTTTTGTTTTGCTGGCTTTCCTCCTGGTGTTAGACCTAAATATTTATACAGCATATTCATATTTAATGTCGTCGACAAAGTATTTGAATTGGCATTTTGAACCGTATTTCCTAAATCCCAAGATACTCCGCTTTCATCAACATATTGAGAAAGTGCTGTTGAAGATCTCTGCCAATTGTAATCTGCCGTATACGAATAAGTAGCTTTTACGAAACTAAATATTGGAATTTTATTAATCGGAATATCATAGTTTAAAACCAATTGCTGTAAATGTTGGTTTGGTATACCGATGTCAAAATAATCATCCCAAATATTAAAGTCTTCTTTTGGCGTATTATCGTCGTTCAAAAAGTTTCTTACAATATTATTAGAAGCTGCTGTATAATTTAATTTTAATGATTTTGTCAAATTAAATCCAAAACCATATTGATAATTAAATGCGAAGTTTCTTCTATAAAGAGGATCAAGTCCGATACCTTCAACATCAACTTGTCTATATTGCTGGCGATTGCTTTGTCTTAAAATATTAGTATTAAACGAAACATTTGAAGGAAGATAGTTGATGTTAAAATCGCTCAACAGTTTCCAATATTCACTTGTTTTCATGAATTTGGTCTGCTTAAACGGAACTACTTCTTTCGGCTGGAAAGTATAAGCATAGTTAACCGAAGTATTTGATTGTTCATCATCATAACTTTCAACCTCATAATCGTGTCGCTCTACTTGATTGTACGATTGAGAGAATGTAAAGTTTTCCACATCATAAACATGCGGTTTCTGTTCTGGCGCTCTATCTTTTCTTACCCCAATAAAGTTAATACTTTTACGCTTCGTATAATCTACAGCACGCGTTCTGATATTATCTTTTTCTGCTTGATCTGTCGTTTCTTCTATTAACTGCTTTAATTTAATATCTTGGTTAAACGGATCATATTCTGGTGTAATAACTTCTTCTCCAATTGCATAATTGAATGGAAGATTAATACCCCATTTTGGAGGAAGCAGTTTTCCTAAATTTATATTGGTTACAATGTTGTATTGCTGAATATCTTCACGATCTCTTTCATTAGCGCCTTGTTCAAGAGAACCAAAACCAATCGTGCTCTTTTTACCAGAAGCAGACAATGTCATCAAATCGGCCATATTGGTATCGACATTCAACAATGCAGCCATACCTCCTTTATTTTCCAAATCAGACATACGAAGTTCGTTAAACCAAACCTCACCCATAATATCTTTATGGTTTGCCGCGCTTTTTACTCCGACCATTAAATTTCGAACTAAACCAAAATTCGGATTTCCTTTAATACCTAAAGTTAATTTTCCGTCTTGGTCACCACCATCTACATCTGGATCTCGGTCTGGATAATAAATACCGTTTATATCTCTTTTTGGAGAGTTAATATCGATATTCATTCCCAAAACTTTCATTCTTGTCAGTAATGATAAAGCTACATCAATGTTATTTTCTTCAAGCCAAACTTGATCTGGACTGATTGTACATGAACCTCCAGTTCTTGTTACTTTTAATGGAATCTCGATTTGATAAAAGTTCTGTGTAAAGTCATTACCAAAACGAATAAATCCGATCATCTCATCGTCTAAAAGTTGAGTTTCATTTGGAAGTGATTCTGCGTGAAGGAACATTTTCAGTTTTTTGTACTGACGCATATCAACACTTACATTTTTAAAAACTGCTCTAGAATCTTGATATTCCAATCCTGAACCTGCTATTCGCAATGCTAAAGATTGTTCATTTTGATTGATAATTGTATTGTTATTATACAATTGCTCTCTTTGAACTCCAGGTGGAATAACATAATTTACAGGACATTTTGTACCGTTTTCCTGAATATTTACAGCTGCAACATCAAATTGTGTTCCGTCGTCATCAGGGTTTGTATCATTTGCATCTAATGTTCCAGTATATTTTCTCCATTCTCCTCTAACTAAATCCAACGCTCCGAAACGAACTGTCATCTGATCGTTAAATCCGGTCATAAACATACGCATGAAACGAATCGATCTAAAATCGCTAATATTTCCAATCGTATTTTGAGGTTTCGAAACAGGAATTTTAAACTGAATCCATCTTGCATTCGTTGAAGCTCCATTAGGAAGTTCTACATTTTGAACTTCTCTAATATCGGTAATGTAATTTTCTCCAACTTGCATACCTGGTCTTACATCAATACTATATTCATAGTAAGCATTGATTGTACTCATGGTATTATCACGATTGATATCTTCAACGTCTGGTAGAGTTGTAGAGCCTCGATTTGGATCATCAATACTCACAGCAGAGTTTCCTTCAGTTCCATTATATTGCTTATAACGTTGCAATACGCCTCCTTCTGTATTTAAGAAATACTTATAGTTATCAGCAGCAGGGTCTGGCTCTCCTGCATAATTCGTATAAATTGATCCTTCTTTTGCATCTGGCAAACCGTCTAAACCAACATCCTGATTTTTACGATTGTCTGCATTAGTATCAAATGCATAAATTAAGGACTGAGATGCTGGTACGTCTCCCCAAATTGGCTGTGGGTTTACCATAACCTGATCTGGTCCTAAACCATTTTCATATTGTTTTCTTCCGTCTTTCAGAACGTCTTCAGAAACTTCACCTAAATTGAAATAAATCTTTCCGTTATTAGTTCCCTGAGCCTGACCTGTTCCAACATATGGATCAAGTACCCAAAACTGAATATACTCAACATTTCCTTGCTCAAAGTTCGTAGAGTTAAGTGCACGCATAATTCCACCAAAATTAGTTGACGGATTGCTTGCTCCAAAATTAGGGTTGTTATTGTAAGGTCCTCTATCTGATGGATAATACGTTAAATCTAGCGTATTAATAACCTGAATCTGTCCTTGTGCAATATCTGTATTTGGATAAAGCTCTTTACTATAAACCCTTCTCGTTGTATTCAAAGACAAATCATCGTTTGAAATTCCAGACGGTTTAGAAGTAAAGAAAATTGGGTCAATAGTATACCAAGATAATTTAGCACGTTTATAACCATATTCTAATGTACTTGCGCTTGCATTAAATGTATTATCTGTAGCAGAATTAATGAATGGTGTTGAAGCCAAACTCCATGCATAAGCAGATCTCATGTCAATTGTAGTTTGAGTACCTTCAAAATCATCAATATAAATTGTAGCTTCTCCTTCAAAATCACTTGCTTTTGGAGCATCTGGCTTCAAAAATGCCACTTCTCCACGAATCGAAAGATTAGAAGGAACATCTGTATCTATGTTTGGTAATTTGTTGGCTAATCTTGTCAAAAATGGAACTTCGGTTGCGTAGTTTCCGTTAAAACCGAAAATCGTATTATTTACAGATTCTTGTCCATAACTTGATTTTTGAGTAAAAGGACGTTCTGTCATTTTTAAGAAAGTACCTCCAACAACAAACTTTTCAGAAATTTTATGTTCAACATTAAATCCCATAAATCTTCTTGTCTGCTGACCGAATATTGAATTATTTTCTAATGAAACTTCAATTGGCGTATTAGAAGCTTGAAGTGAAGGATCTAATATTTGAACTCGCCCTAATTGATAATCTACGCTATAATCAATACCTTCTACCAAAACACGTCCTGCTGCGGTTACCACAACAGATCCTTGCGGAACGTTGAATGCACCGATAGGAATACCGCTACTTCCAGAAGATTTGTATTTTCCTCTTAATAAGAATTTGTTTTTATCACTATCCTGTAATGCTCCAGCCTGAGTATTCTTATACATGTTTCTAAATACATATTTCCTCTGATTCGCATTATATGTAGTTGGATCATTATAGCTCTCTCCCGAATTGGTGTTTAATTTTCTAAATAAAAGCTCTCCAAAAGGTTCTTTAGTTGTAAAAATAATTCGTGCATTCTGTACATCAACAGTTACTCCAGGAACGTAATCAAAGAATCCGTCTCCTCCTGTCTGCGGATCGTTATTGTAATTTAAACGGTCAAGATTAAAGACATTTAATAAAGGCGTTTGTTCTAATTTATCATCTGGTGCTGGATTTGCAGGGAAAGTACTTCCTGATACTGGCGTAATATAATTTATTGGCGAAGGATCCGTATAAAGGATATTAAGTCTGAAATCTTCTTGTTTGATTTGATAAGCCTGTGGAATCTGATACACGTTTTTCATCATCAAGTTCCAAACTGGATTTTGCACGTTTGTTAAACTGCTTTTCAGCATTTTCAAAACCAAACTCTGTGTAACGATTGCCTGATTCGCATTGTTGTTTCCTGTAACTACAGTTGCATCTACACCGTCACTACCGAACTCCCCAACTTGATATGTTTTTCCTCCAACAGTATATTCAAACGCAACCGCTAGGATTTCATCATTTGCCAAACGCTGCTGTAAAGAGATATAACCTAATTGAGCGTTGAAAGTAAATTCGTTTGTGGTTAATTTTCGAGCATTTTCTAAAACAGAATAATCTGTTCCTTCATTTACGTTCGTGTTATTGAATCCAGATTTTGCCGTTACAATTTCTCTAATATTAGAATTTAAATAACTTCCTGCTTTTCCAATCGCTGCCGGATCGTATTTGTTATTTGTATTATCAGTCGGAGAATCTATAGGATTATTAAAAAATCCAATTGGATCTGTAATTACAACAACTTGATTATCTGGCACACCAGAAACCTGCCCTTCTCCTAAATCCTGAAGCGCAATAACGTTTCTTAAGTTATTGTTTGACGTAGTTACTCTGTTCTGCTTATTGGTAACCCATACCTCAATTCTTGTAACTTGAACACGGCTATCAATTAATGGATAATTTTTAAGCGAAGCATCATACTTATTTCTAAAGTATTGTGATAAGAAGAAATGTCGGTCATTATCATAATCTAATGCAAACAAATCAAAGTTCTGCACCGTTCCTCCACCTTCTGCGACTATACTTTTGGTTTGTGACTTTTGTTCTGAGAAAACTCCAGTAACAGTTGTCTTACCAAATTGCAGTTGCGCTTTAACCCCAAATAAACTTTGAGCACCTCGAATCAAAGTACTATTTAAAGGCATGCTAACGTTACCTACCTCAACCTTCTGAACAATGTCGTCTTCTGAGGGAGTATAAGCCAGTTTAAATAAATTCTGGAAAGCAAAAGTTGATTGTGTATCATAGTTGGCATTTACCTCCAAACGAGTTCCGACTTTCCCCATCAAACTCATACTGATTCTTTGATCGAAATCAAAAGTCAGACTGGATCTGTTTCTTGGTGAAAATGAAGGATTGTCTTGTTTGGTGTAACGCATCCCCAAGTCCATTTCAACTGACCCTGTGGGTTTTACGTCTATGGTATTACTTCCAAAAATACTTTCGAATAAACTCGAATTGATATAATATCTTGGCAATAAGTCTTTTTTTGCAGCTTCTGCTCCAGCCTTTTTACCGTCAATGGCATCAGATTTTTTTCTAAAATAATCTCTTCTGGCTTCTTTTAGAACTAAATCTTCGTATTCTTTTGGAGTTAAAATTAAAGGGTAATTAATAGAAAAACCATCTACTGAGTTGGTGTAGATATAACGATCTGTAATAGGATCGTATCGATATGCAGAGAGTATGCTCGGAGGATCTCCGATCTCTATCTTACCTACTGAAAACTGAGTTTTAGTTGTATCTTGAGCTGCCGGTGTGACCTGTGCGCGCAAAACATTACCGCAGAGCAATACCAGCAACAAAATACAAATTTTACGCATAGAATTCTTTTATATAAAATGAAATTTATAAGCTTTTTAAAGCCTTTTTGATAATTGTTTCAACAGTAGCTTCAGGATCTTCTTTTACGATTTTTTCTACTACTTTTTCAGAAGCTTTTCGAACAAAACCTAATACTTCTAGAGCAGATAACGCTTCATCTCTATTTCTATTGTTTTGAACAGCAAAAACTTCGTCTATATCGTACAATTTAACAACTTTTTCTTTTAAATCTAGTATAACCCTTTGTGCTGTTTTGTTTCCAATCCCTTTGATAGACTGGATTATGCCCACATCTCCCGATGCAATGGCATTTATAATTTGCTTTGGCTCTATTGACGAAAGCATTGTTCTTGCGATTCCTGCTCCAATTCCTGAAACAGAAATTAGCATTCTAAAGATTTCTCGCTCCGATTTTTCGGCAAAACCATATAAAGTATGCGCATCTTCTTTAATTTGAAGATGCGTATACAATTTTATATTTTCAGAATTTGGAATTAAGGAGAAGGTGTGCAGTGATATATTTACCTGATAACCAACCCCTCCGCAATCAATTACAACCTCTGTAGGATTCTTTTCTACTAATCTTCCCTGCAAATGTGCTATCATAAATGTAATTTCTTAGTATCAAATATAACAAAAATGCCATAAAACTACGACAAATTTGTTCAATCCTTGTTAGAACGTTTATTGTGCTATTTTATTCTTTTTAATTTCTTTTTCTTGTGCATCAATAACAGCAATAGCAGCCATATTGACCATCTCTTCAACGCTAGCACCCAATTGGAAAATGTGAACTGGTTTACCCATACCCATCATGATTGGCCCAATTGAATTCACTTTATACAATTCTTTTAATAATTTGTAAGTGATATTTGCTGACTCTAAGTTAGGGAAAACCAAAGTATTAACTTTTTTACCTGCTAATTTAGAGAATGGGAATTTCTCTTGAAGCATTTCTGGGTTTAAAGCAAAATCTGCTTGAATCTCTCCGTCAACAATTAATTCTGGGTGATTTTTATGTAAATAAGCTACCGCTTCTCTAACTTTTGAAGCGCTTTCACTAGTTGAAGAACCAAAGTTTGAGAACGAAACCATTGCTATAACTGGCTCAATACCAAACATTCTTGCTGTTTTAGCAGTCATAATTGCAATATTAATCAAATCTTGTGCAGAAGGATTAATGTTGATTGCAGTATCTGATAAGAACATTGGTCCGCGAGAAGTAAGCATCATGTTTGCCGTTGCTACCAAAGAAGCATTAGGTGCTTTTTCGATTAATTGAAGCATTGGCTTAACTACAGAAGGATAACTTCTAGAGTATCCTGTTACCACTGCATCTGCCTCACCTTCATTCACCATCATTGCTGCAAAATAGTTTCTTTCGCGCATGAATTTTTCAGCGTCTAATTTAGAAACACCTCTTCTTCCTCTAGCTTCCCAGAATGAATTTGCAAATTGGTTACGTCTTACGGCTTCCTCATCGGTTTTTGGATCGATAATTTCTAAATCGGCATCAAAACCTAATTCTGCTTTTAACTCTAAAATCTGTTCTTTGTTTCCTAATAAGATTGGGAATCCGATTCCGTCTTCGTAAACAATTTGAGCTGCTTTTAAAACGTTTAATTGATCTGCTTCAGCAAAAACAATTTTCTTCGGATTTAATTTTGCACGGTTTGTAATTAAACGCACCATTTTGTTATCGTTACCCATACGTTCGCGAAGCACATCTTCATAAGCTGCCCAGTCTGTAATAGGATTTTTTGCAACTCCAGATTCCATTGCTGCTTTTGCAACTGCAGGAGCTACAACCGTAATCAATCTAGGATCGAATGGTTTAGGAATGATATATTCTTGACCAAAACCAAGTTTTGTTGCACCGTAAGCTACGTTTACTTGCTCAGGAACTGGTTCTTTTGCCAAAATAGCTAAAGCTTTTACAGCCGCCATTTTCATTTCTTCGTTGATCTTTGTCGCTCTTACGTCTAACGCTCCTCTAAAAATATAAGGGAAACCTAAAACGTTATTTACCTGATTAGGAAAATCTGAACGTCCTGTCGCCATAATAACGTCTTTTCTCGTTTCTACAGCTAAATTATAGTCGATTTCCGGATTTGGATTTGCCATTGCAAATACAATCGGATTTTTTGCCATTGTCAATAACATTTCTGGCGATAAAATGTCTCCAGAAGATAATCCGATGAAAACATCAGCGCCTTTTACTGCTTCGTCTAAAGGAATTTTTGCTCCGTCAATAGCGTATTTTAATTGTAAATCTGATAAAGAAGAATTGTCTTTTGTTAAAAGTCCTTTACTGTTGAACATTAAAATGTTCTCTACTTTTACTCCTAAAGAAACATATAAATCTGTACAAGCAATTGCTGCAGATCCTGCACCAGAAACTACCATTTTTATGTCTTCAGCTTTTTTTCCTGCCAATTCAAGTGCATTGATTAAAGCTGCAGAAGAAATAATTGCTGTTCCGTGCTGATCGTCGTGCATTACTGGAATATCCAATTCTTCGATCAATCTTCTTTCAATTTCAAAAGATTCTGGAGCTTTGATATCTTCAAGGTTAATACCTCCAAAAGTTGGAGCAATATTTTTTACAGTCTGAATAAATTCTTCAACATTTTTTGTATCAACTTCGATATCAAAAACGTCAATGTCAGAGAATATTTTAAACAACAATCCTTTTCCTTCCATTACTGGTTTTCCTGCTTCTGGACCGATATCTCCAAGTCCTAAAACAGCTGTACCGTTTGAAATAACGGCTACTAGATTACCTTTTGCTGTATATTTATAAACGTCTTCTTTGTTTGCTGCGATTTCTAAACATGGTTCTGCAACTCCTGGCGAATAAGCCAATGATAAGTCTCTCTGGGTTGCATATTTTTTTGTTGGAACTACCTGAATTTTTCCTGGAGTTGGTTCTGCGTGATACAGTAACGCTTCTCTTCTTTTACTCTCTTTGTTCATTTTTTTAGCATTTATTCTAGCTTACAAAGATATAAGTCTTGTTTTAAAATGGAGTCTTTTTAGCGTTTTCTTTTTTTAAAATCCATTCGAATAAATAAAAAAAGTCCAATAGAAATTGGACTCGTTTGAATTTTTATCGTTTTTAGATACCGTTTATTGAGAAATATAAGAATTCAAATGGTTGATTGTATCTTTTTGAATTTCTATAATTGCCTTCACTACATCGCTGATTGAAATGATTCCAACTACGATTCCGTCTTCGAGAACAGGCAAGTGTCTTATTCTTTTTTCGCTCATAAGTTCCATACAATCTTCAAGATTATCTGAAAGTTTTACTGTAAAAACATTACTTTCCATAATCTCATGAACAAAAGTTTCTTTAGAAGATTTATCCTTCAGAACAATTTTTCTGGCATAATCTCTTTCAGATAATATTCCTTTCAAAACGTTATCATCAATAATTAAAATTGCTCCAATGTTTTTTTCTCCCATAACTTTTAACGCATCATAAACCGTTAAATTGGAGACAATCGAATAGACATTTCTTCCTTTTGCTTTAAGTATTTGATCTACAGTCATAATGAAAAATTTTTAGGATTATAAAGTTATAATAAAAACCAACACGATCTGCAACGAAAACGTTTTATTGAAATCATAACTTATTCATTTTAAACAAAATAAACAAAAAGTCGTTTTTTGAATAGTATACTGTAAAGAATGGAATTGTTTAGAATACTTTTTTGAGGAAAATTAGATTTTTTAACTATAAACATTTTGTGTATCTGATACTTGGCTCAAAAAAAAGTTACGAATTTTAATTAATTTTAAAAATCGAAATAATCTTCATTTTTCACAACGACAAAAAAAATGCTCCAGCGGAGCACAAGATTTATAGCAAAAAAAAGACAAGAATATAGAAGCTCCAGCGGAGCGACATATCACCCCCGATGGGGCTTTTTTATGGAGAATTATTATGTTTTCTATAAATATTTCGTCCCTCTGGGACTTACCAGAAAAAAAATCATAACACGACATATATGTCGTTCGATCTTTCTTCCAATTGAAGTACATTTGAAAAAAATAAGAAATTACTTTAAAAACATATTATCGTATGTCAAAAAAGATAAAAAGAAAAAGGAACTTGCGAAACTTAAAATAAAAAAACAACAACTTATGGAATTAAACGAAATCAAAAATTCAGTCCAACTTAAAAAACTAACTTCTTTCTATTTTCAAACCTTAAAACCGACTAATGGCAAAATAGAAGATAACGTTGCCCAAATTAAATTTCAAAGTTATTTGGAATTGGGTTGTGTAATTACTGATATGTTGAAATTATGCATTTTGGCTTTAGAGCAAGATGCTCATAAAATTTCTGAAACCAACAAAAGCCAATCTATTAATGTTAGTCTCATTTTAGAAACAGTTCTCCAATTAATTCCAATGAATGAATTTGAGTTTTTAAGTGAAATTAATTATTTGCTTGCTGGAGATTCTACTATTAAGGATTAACTAAAAAACCCTTTTCTAAAATTTAGAAAAGGGTTTTTATTTTATTTGAAGAAGTTCGTTTTACATTGCTACAATAATAAATTCGCTTCGTCTATTTTTCATGTGTTCTTTTTCTGAACATTTTACTCCGTCTGCACATTTGTTAACCAATTGTGTTTCTCCGTAACCTTTGGCAGTTAATCTGTCTTCGGCAATTCCTTTTTGAACCAACCAGTTTTTGGTTGATTGCGCTCTTTTCTCCGAAAGAATCTGATTGCTTTCTGAAGAAGAACGGCTGTCTGTATGCGAACGAATATCTAGTTTCATGTTTGGATAATCGTTTAAAAGATTCACCACTTTCATTAACTGTGGTTCTGATGTTTTTTTAATCGTTGCTTTACCCAAATCGAAGAAATTCATAGGAAGGTTTAGCAATTTTGCAATATCTACTCCTACTCGCATCGAACTCAATTTTACTGGACTGATAGCTACTTTTTTGATCGCTACCGTTTTTGCTGCAAGCGGTTTAAACACTTTGTTTAATCCAATCATTTGAGTCGTTTCTCCTTTTTCTCTGCTAATAGTTACTACAACTTCTTTGGCATTATAATCGTCTTTCGCAGTTCTAATCGTATATTTTTTACCACATCTTAAATCCGGAAAAACATAATTTCCTTTTTCGTCTGTTGTGATAGTTCCAATTGGATCAAATTTTTCATTGAATAAAGTCAGAGAAGTATTCGCCAAGATTGCGTTTGATTCTGCATCGGTAACAGTTCCTGATAAATTTTGTTCGCAGATTAATCTTCTGGTTTCTGCAAATCTGTAAATATCATCCATCCCAAGTCCGTTTTCTCTGTTTGAAGAAAAATAACCGCTTCTGCTTTTACTGTCAATGCTGAAAGCAAAATCGTCTTGCTTGCTATTTACAGGTTCTCCAACATTTAGAACGTCATCGTAAGTTCCGTTTGCTTTTATACGCGAAGCAAAAATATCCAATCCGCCTAAGCCTGGACGTCCGTCAGAAGCAAAATACAATTCATTTTCTTCAGAAATGAAAGGAAAAGTTTCTCTTCCTTCTGTATTAATAGCTGGACCTAAGTTTTCTGGCGCACCAAAAGTTCCGTCATTATTAATTGCAACTTTGTAAATATCAGATTGTCCTAACGTTCCCGGCATATCTGATGCAAAATAAAGTGTTTTTTCGTCTACGCTTAAAGCCGGATGTGCCGTGCTATATTGATCGCTATTGAAAGGAAGTTCCGCAACATTTTTCCATTCGTTATCGATAAATTCTGCTTTATATAATTTTAATAAGGTTACATTTTTGTCGTTGCTACGTCTTTTACCATCTGTAAAATTATTTCGGGTAAAATACATCGTTCTTCCGTCTTTTGTAAAAATCGGACTTGACTCATTAAAATTGTCTTTTTTTCTTTTAACTAAAAGTTGCGGTTTTCCAACACTTCCGTCTGGCATTAAATCTGCCATGTATAATCTAGAGAAAGATCTGTTTGTCCATTGAAAATTGGCTTTTACCACTCCGCCAGTATCGCGCGCAGAAGTAAAAACGATTTTGTTATTGTAAACAGTGCTTCCGTAATCTGAATAACGAGAATTAACTCCCGCATCGGCAATTTGGAATCGGCCTGAATTTTCTTTTATATCCTCTAAATAATTTTTGTCGCTTCTAATAAGATCTGCTCTTTTTTCTGAAGTTGCTTTCTGATTGAATTTCTGCAAAATCTCGTCAGACTTACGATAATTTCCCGCCGATTTTAACGATTGTGCATATCGGTATAAATATTCTGCATCTTGGTTTTCGTTTATCACAAATAATTGTTCGTACCATTTTAATGCATTTTTTAATTCTCCATTAAAATAATATGAATTTGCTAAACGCTGAATTACGCCTTCGTTAGTAGTTTCTGCATTTACTAAAGTCTCGTATACTTTTATGGCATCCGCGTAAGCGTACTCTTCGTATTTTTTATCTGCATATTTTATGTTCATTGTCGTAAATGGATTTTGTGCATTTACATTGGAAATAAAACTAAACAGTAAAACGATCAATATTAAATTTCTAGCTTTCATAGGTTGTATTAAAAGAATCTTGGGGATATCATTTTATTGTAATTATTAAAGAATTCGAATCTTAGGAAAATCTCGTGAGATCCAGAATTGTATTTTCTTAATTGCGTCGTTTCATGATCGTAACCATAACCTACGTACATTCCTTTTGTAACTTGAAATCCTGCCATTGCACTAACAGATGCGCTCCAACGGTAAGCAAGCCCTAAAACGAATTTGTCATTAAACATAAAATTTCCAGAAACATCAACCTGCAAAGGAGCTCCTTCTACCATTTTAGCCATTAAAGCTGGTTTGAATTTGATGTATTCTAAACGATCTAGATTAAATACATAACCTGCTATTAAATAGTAATTAATTTTTTCTTTGAAAATAGCAACATCGCCTGAATCATGACGATTTGAATCATATCGATTGGTTTCTATAAAATTTGGAACCGACAATCCAACATACGCTCTGTCAGAATGAAAATAAAGTCCTGCTCCAACATTTGGCGAAAATTTATTTTTAAGGTTCTGAAACTGCGGATCATCTTGATCTTCGTAACTCAATTTATTAATATCGATGTTAAAAAGATTCGCTGTTCCTTTAATTCCAAAAGATAAATTCCAAGTGTCTGAAGTCGGAATTGTATAAGACAAATCTGCCGATAAAGTATTTTCTACAGTTGGCCCGATTTTATCATTTACCAAAGAAACTCCAAGTCCTAAATCACTATTTTTCAAAGGTGTATTAACAGAAAATGTACTCGTTTCTGGCGCTCCATCTAATCCAACCCATTGCGTACGATACAAACCAAAAACGCTTAAAGCTCCTCGCGAACCTGCATATGCTGGATTAACTTCGATTGTGTTATACATGTATTGTGTATACTGCGCATCTTGTTGCGCGTGTGACACAATCGAAAAAAACATAAAAACTAAAATTAATTTTTTCATTTATTAAGCTTTAGAACGGCTTAGCGCTAACTAAGCCGTAGTCCAATTTTATTTATTAAGGTATAAGTAACCAGATTCTTGGTGAGAATTTTGAGCGCCGTCTTTGTATTTTAAGACATAGAAATACGTTCCAACTGGAAGACCATCTGTTTGTTTGATTGTAGAACGTCCGTTAGAATATCCAACAAAAACTCGATCGTTATTGTTATACTGATCTATGTTGAAAACTAGAACTCCCCAACGATTATAAATTTCAACCGTATTCTCTGGATAACACTCTATTCCTCTTATGTAAAATCTTGCATTCTTGCTGTCTCCGTTTGGAGAGAAAGCATTCATCACTTTAATAGAACATCCGTTTAAGTCTAAGACTGTTGGATTATCTCCGCTATTGCTTGCATCATCTGACTTATCCTCAACCATAACTCCTCTTACACTGCTTCCATTTGCAATTGCTTGATTGCTTACGCTTCCTCGATTAATATCTTCTTGCGTTATTTTGTAAACTGCTGTAAAATTGGTTTCATTCGATTCGTTAACTCCCAAATTAATTGCTTGTCCAGAAACTACTACTCCCGGCAACGGATCGTTTATCGTGATACCAACAAGAGGCACATTTCCTGTATTGGTTACAGTAAATTTGTACGTAATTGTTTCACCCGCATTTGCAAAACCACTCTTATTTTCATCATTGAAAACTGCAGTTTTAACAACCGAAATAGCTGGAACTTCAACAAAAACATTTAATGTCGCCGTAGCACAATTTGATGGATTTGCTTTTTCGCAAACTTGATACGTTAATGTATACGTATTTCCTGGTGTGTTTGGTTTTACGCTTACTGTTCCGTCAGCATTCCATTCAAAATAAGCATCAGGAATTAATGGTTTTACAATAACATCTGCTGGATTAATTGGCTGACCGTTTATTAAATCATTTTCTAAAACATTGATAAATTCCAGAGAGCCGTTAATTCCGTCTGCG
The DNA here is from genome assembly GCF_042436695.1 of Flavobacterium sp. HJSW_4. Taxonomy (NCBI): domain Bacteria; kingdom Pseudomonadati; phylum Bacteroidota; class Flavobacteriia; order Flavobacteriales; family Flavobacteriaceae; genus Flavobacterium; species Flavobacterium sp. HJSW_4. The sequence goes on along the minus strand of NZ_JBHNPP010000015.1, from coordinate 1,858 downwards.
CTAACATCATTATCATTATTTAAAGTGATCTCATTTACTGTTGGCGGAACTGGATCTGCAACATTATTTACTGTAATTTTAATTATCGCTTGAGCACAATTTGATGTATTTGCAGCTTCACAGATCTGATAAGTCAATTCATAAACTCCATCTGGCGTATTTGCCGAAATATTAATTGAGCCATTTGCATTTAATGAGAAGTTTGGATTTACTACTGGTACTGATAAAATAACATCTGAAGGTTTAATTTCAGCTCCATTCAATACGTCATTTTCAAAAATATTAACCGTAGCGTTTGCTCCTTTTTTCACATTTATTGGACCTGTCTCATCATTATTTGCTTTTATAGAGAATGTTGGACGCGCATTACAATCTGATGTAGCAGAAGGATATGCAACAGAAACTGTTACCGTTGGATTTAATGAAAACTCCATTTTCACTCCATTTCTGGTAGCTTCAAATCCATCAGCACCTTCTGTCCAAATACCATTATTTAAAACCCATCCTGGCCAATCAATTCCATTTTCATTACTATCAATTACTGCTCCTGGCCATAAAATCTTTCCGCTTAATTGCTGATTGGTCTGAGTTGCAACAACATTATTATTGCTATCAATCCATCTAATAGTCAATAAATTATTTGCTACGAAATTGTCTGGTGTAACTGTATAATTAACATACGGAACATTGTTTGAACAATAGCTGTTTGCTACAACTGTCATTTTTGGTTCTGTTACCGTTACTTTTACAACATTTGAATCACAGTTATTTGAATTTAATTTTTCACAGATTTCATAAGTCAATTCATAGTCTCCTGCAGGCGCATTAGGCGCTAGTGTAACATTTCCGTTTACATCTACAGTTAAATATCCTTTTGGATCAGCTTTAGTTACAGTAAGATTTACATCTGAAGGCACTAATGGATTTCCGTCTTTTGTATCATTCGCAAAAACATTGATTACTTCCTGAGGAACATTTACTCCAACTGCTGGTACAAGATCTTCGTTTGCTATAAGTTTACCTCCTTTAACTGGTACAATTAAAACTACTGAATCGCAGTTTAACGGATTCGTGTTTTCGCAGATTTTGTATTCTACATTATAATTTGCTGCTGGCGTATTCGGTGCAACAGTAATTGTATAATCTGAATTTAATGAAAGTCCCGCCGGAAGCGTTCCGACAATTTCAAACTTAACTTCTCCCGCCGCTGTTCCTATAACAATCGGATTTCCGTTCAATTTATCATTTGCAATTAATGAAATGGTTTTTCCTCCAATGTTTCCGTTGATCGAAGCGATCACATCTTCAACCGCATCGATTGCAGGCAAACTAACTGTTACTTTTACAGTGTTTGAGCTGCAGTTGTCTGGGTTTAATTTCTCGCAGATTTCATACGTAAGCTCGTAATCTCCTGCTGGAGGATTAGCGCCCAAGACAATGCTTCCGTCTGAACCTACTGTCAGATATCCTTTTGGATCTGATGCTGTAGTTTTCAGCGTAACATCTTTCGGATCTAACGGCTGTGAGTTTTTAGTGTCATTGTCAAAAACATTTTTCCCTAAAGTCTGAGGAACATTCGATCCTAAAACTGATGGAATCTCATCTGCATTTGCCACTAGATTTCCTGCTGTAACCGGTACAGTATCTATAACTGAATCGCAGTTTGACGGATTGGTGTTTTCGCAGATTTTGTATTCTACTTTGTAATCTCCTTTTGGAGTATTCGGTGCAACGCTTATCGTGTAATCTGAATTTAATGAAAGACCCGCCGGAAGCGTTCCAACAATTTCAAACTTAACTTCTCCCGCAGCTGTTCCTACAACAATTGGATTTCCGTTTAATTTATCATTTGCAATTA